>CAKZQF010000101.1 GCA_937139475.1 uncultured Gammaproteobacteria bacterium
GATGATATCGATGCGCTATTAGAAGATAATGCACCGCAAGCCGATGAAGATGGTTTAGACGCCGATGATATAGATGCATTGCTTGATAGCACCGACGTTGATGATATCGATGCGCTATTAGAAGATAATGCACCGCAAGCCGATGAAGATGGTTTAGACGCCGATGATATAGATGCTTTGCTTGATAGCACCGATGTTGATGATATCGATGAGCTGCTGGAAGAGAATTCCAAATCAGATACTGACGATGCGTTAGCACCGGAAGATGTAGATGCGCTGCTTGAAGATACTGAACTTGCAGCAGAGTTCGATAATGCCGCCGAAGCTATCGCATTAGATGATATCGATGCATTACTAGAGGAAACAGAGTTAGTACAGGAGGCTGACTTTGCCACTGACTCCATCGATGCTGACGACATTGAAGCATTACTAGAAGAAACAGAACTTGTACAAGAAACTGATCATGCGGCAGATACAATTGATTTAGAAGACATCGATGCCTTATTGGCAGAAACAGAATTAGACGCTACGCAAAGCGATGTAGAGTCGATCCTATTGCAAGAGCCAGCAGCAGAAACACCACCGTTGGACGCCGATGAAATCGAAGCTTTGCTTGCTGATTCAGATGTTTCGCCACAAACAGATGCCGCTGAACGAGCAGCAAGGGATGAACTTTACAACAAAGACAAAGTTGACCAACCCTATCTAATCACGACCGAATACGATTCATTAGGTGTAGAGGCAAGCGAAGAGGCTCAGCATTTAGTTGATGCGTTGGATGCAATGACAGCGCCCAGCGCAGACGCACCAACCAATTTAGATGCGCAACTTAACGAGCTTGATAGCTTTTTAACGCAAGACGAGCCACCGCTAGTTGAGGATTCCGAACTTTCAGATTCGATGGCGGAGTTTGATGAAAGCCAAATCATCGATAATGAGCAAAATGAATCCAGCTTGGAGTTAAGCCCCGCTGACGGTTTATTGGATGCGTCTGAGGCTGAACTCACTGAGCAGCTAGAGAAATTTGAACAGGAAAACAGCTTTATTGATATTGATAAGCTGCTTAATGATTCTGCTGTATCAGATGAGAGTGTTGAACCGTATAAAGATGTTGACTTGGATACTGGGCTTGCAGAATTCCCTGAGGTTCTGCCAACGGGGGAGCCAGTTGATGTCGATGATGATCCGAATAACAGTGCCAAGAAACTGGATTTGGCAAGAGCCTATTTAGAAATAGAGGACGAAGACAGCGCCTTAGAGATCCTTGAGTTTGTAAGAGATAATGGCGACGCAAAGCAACAGAAAGAAGCAAATCGCTTATTAAGTAAATTAAAAGGTTAATCGGCAATTTTTTACTATTATCATCTGCATAATTTGGCGATAATACGTTTTTTTAATTTTGGTGGTTTGGGTTTATGCGCATTGCATTAGGTGTTGAGTATGATGGCTCGGCGTATTACGGATGGCAGCGACAGAAGGATGTTGTTTCTGTTCAAGGAGTATTAGAGAAGGCGCTGTCTAAGCTTGCTAATGAACCAATAACGGTGCAATGCGCTGGCCGGACTGACTGTGGCGTCCATGGTACCGGGCAAGTCGTTCATTTTGACACCCAAGCTATTCGCAATGACCGTGGCTGGACTCTTGGCTTAAACTCTTATTTGCCCGACGATATATCAATTCGCTGGGTAAAAACTGTTCCAGACGAGTTCCACGCACGCTTTAGTGCTACTGCTAGACGCTATCGTTATATCATTTGCAACACGCCGCTGCGTCCTGCAATCTTAGCCAAGGGATTGAGTCACTACTACCAACCGCTTGATGCAGATTTAATGGCGCAAGGCGCAGAACACTTAGTTGGTATTCATGATTTTACCTCGTACCGAGCGCTACATTGTCAAGCGCACCACGCGCTAAGAGATGTGAAGCACCTAAAGGTTTCTCGCCAAGGTCAATTTATTATTATCGATATAAAAGCCAATGGCTTTTTACACCACATGGTCAGAAACATTGTTGGCACTTTGATTAAAATAGGTGAGGGCAGTGAGCCCCCAATCTTCAGTCAACAAGTCCTAAATCTTAAGGACAGAGCACAGGCACCGGCAATGGCTAAAGCCGGTGGACTCTATTTGGTAGAGGTAGATTACCCGAGTGAATTTGGTTTTCCTGCTATGCCTTGTGGACCACTATTTATTGCTGACTAAACCAAGAGTCGACTAGAAGCACATTAGAGGCTGCTCCTAGTCGCTTGAGTTTATACCTTAAATTGTTCAATCGACGCTGAGAGTGTCGTTGCCTGCTGCGAAACTTCCTCGCTCATGTGAGAATTTTGCTGGGACGAATCAGACGTTTGTTCGGTGACATCGCGAATTGATACAACGTGCTTATTTACCTCTGCTGCCACGGCACTTTGTTCCTCAATTGCAGCGGCAACGGAGGTGGTCATTTCAAGTATCGTTGAGACATCCTGAGTCATTGCCGTTAACATATCGCCAGTAGATGCAGCTTGCTCTGCGCTTATCTTGCCTTGTTCGCGACATTGTGCCATTAACACTACGATTTCTGAGGTTCGTGATTGGAATTGCGCGATGATAGCTTCTATTTCTTGCGTTGAATCCTGGGTTTTGCTGGCCAAGGAACGAACCTCATCAGCCACAACCGCAAAGCCACGTCCTTGTTCTCCGGCTCGAGCAGCTTCTATCGCAGCGTTGAGCGCCAAAAGGTTGGTTTGCTCTGCAATACCGCGAATGACATCCACTACCGAACCGATACTCTGGCTATCCGCTTCAAGCATATTCACTTCATTTTGTGAGTTTAATAGATTGTCGGATAGTTGATTGATTTGAGAAATGGTACTGTCAACACCCGCTTTTCCTTGCTGAGCATTTTGATTTGTGACATCGGCTTTAGTCGCTGTGTCTGAGGTATTGGCGGCGATTTCATCAATAGTTGCTACCATTTCGGTGACTGCTGTTGCCACCATGTCAGTTTCAACCATTTGGCTTTGTACACCGCTGCTGGTTAGCGAAACATTTTTGGCGAGACTGTCGGTAGCACCATTTAGGGTGACTACCGATTGGTCTACTTCAACGATCAACGACTGAAACTGCTTAACCATTTCATTGAAATGCTCCGCCATTTGGCTTATTTCATCGTTATTATTTACATCTGCTCGTAGCGTAAGGTTCTTGTCCCGGCCAATGGTGATCATGAGTTCGCGCAAGTTATTTATCGGGGTTAGAATACTGCGTGATGTCATTATTGATGCAACAATGCTGACTAAGAAAATAACAACGAAAAATACAATACTGGTATTAATGACGTTGCTAGAACTCTCTGCAATCTTTTGTTGATTGGTTTGGATAATCCGCTCCAATAGCGTTTCGGTCTGGTGAACCGTAGCGCGCATCTCACCAAGCAATCCTTCATTTGCTGTTAATCCAAACGCGATATAGGCATCACTGAGCTGCTTGAAACCATCCTTATACTGGGTGAATAATTTACGTGTTTGCGCATCCGCCTGGTTTAGGGGGGTAGAAGCGATGAGCTGATTGAAATCTGCGACGTATTTGCTTTCTTTACGCAGGAAGAAATCTTTTTCTGTGCGGCGTAATAGTAATAAGTGATTAATATCTTTTAGGTTGTTCGCTGCGATGCGTTGCTCTAAGAGATGTGCTGTATCTCTTAATTGGCCTGTTAAGCCGCTTGTTTTGTCAAAGCCAATAAGCTTTTGTAGTGCACCTAGTCGGTCAAATTTGCGCCGGTATTCGCCAATGACCTGATCAAATGCTTCAATGTCAGTGACAGGCAATTCAAAGGCGTTAAATATCTGTTTTAAATGGGCAGAGTCTTGGTTTAGGAGGTCAGCGCGCTTGGTAAAACGTGCAAGATATTTCGGATCTTTACGTGCAAGGAAGTCTTTCTCGTGCTTACGTAGCTCTAATACGTCTTTGTCCATTTGCGCCGCGACCGTGACGCCTTCCATTAAGGTACTATTTGTACTTAGGCTATAAGTTTGAAGTAACACCATCAAGCTAAGGCTAACGATTAACAATCCTGTGCTAAGTGCCAATTTATGTTTAATTTGCATAATACTCTCAGAAAAAAAATACGTCTCAAACGTACTTTAAATAATAACGTCCATTACCATTTCGTCCATGAATATTAAATGCTTAGCCCTGCGTTTAATAAAATGAAAATAGGACAAAGTAATGTCACTTTGTCCTATTTATCAGTGTAGCCAGAATGACTCGCTACGACTTGCTGACTTTCGCTACTTTCCAACGATTATCTTGCCAAGTAAGCGTTAAAAAGCGATCGTCTGCGACAATGCCGCCTTCACGCTCACCACGAATGTGGAGTTCCACTTTAGTGTCTTTTTTGGACTTTCTAAAAAAGTCTCCACCTACATCGGTAATTTGAATCGTTGCGGCATCCAGGCGCAAACTCATTAAATGGCGTTGAATACTCTTAATACTGCGATAATGTGAAGCCAGCTTTGCCAGCTTATCGGTCGAGTGTCCCTTGATAAGCTCAAGATCTTTTTTGTTATAGACAGCGTCAACAAATTCAAATGCAATTTCTTCGGGCATTTTCTTTGAATTGTCATCGCCACCACCACAAGAAATAATAGTGATACTTGCTAGCATAATGAAAAGTGTTTTAAAGCCGTTACGGTATTTGTTCTTTCTATTGTTCACGATCTTGAGCCTGTTTGCTTTGGATTGCAGTAAGAGCGATAGTGTATACGATATCATCCACTAATGCACCGCGAGAAAGATCATTTACTGGCTTACGCATACCTTGAAGCATAGGCCCGATACTGATTAGGTCTGCGCTTCGTTGCACCGCTTTGTAAGTGGTGTTACCAGTGTTTAGATCCGGAAAAATAAATACGTTTGCTTGGCCGGCGACAGGACTATTAGGCGCCTTACTTTTGGCGACGTTTTTCATCACCGCCGCATCGTATTGTAACGGTCCGTCAATGATAAGGTCAGGGCGTCGTTCTTGTGCTAGTTTTGTTGCTTCGCGTACTTTATCGACATCACTGCCTGTGCCCGAGGTGCCGGTAGAGTAACTGATCATTGCCACCTTCGGTGAAATGCCAAACGCTAACGCTGAATCGGCCGATTGGATAGCTATTTCTGCCAGTTGCTGGGCACTTGGATCCGGGTTGATTGCACAATCACCATAAACCAGCACTTGGTCTGGTAGCAACATGAAGAACACTGATGAAACCAGACTAGAACCAGGTGCTGTCTTAACTAGCTGTAATGGCGGTCTGATAGTGTTTGCCGTGGTGTGAATAGCGCCCGAAACCAGGCCATCTACTTCACCTTGAGCTAACATCATGGTGCCTAAAACGACATTGTCTTCAAGCTGCTCCAGGGCAACGATATCAGTCAGCCCTTTATGCTCACGAAGTTTCACCATCGGTGCTACGTATTGTTCTCGTACGAGTTCAGGGTCAAGAATAGTAACCCCGGCACCAAGTTCTACGCCTTGTTGTTTTGCTGTTAATTCAATAGTTTGCGGATTACCAAGCAAAATACAATGTGCAATATTACGCTGGGCACAGATGGTAGCCGCTTTAATCGTACGAGGTTCTTCGCCTTCAGGCAGCACGACTGATTTTGCCGCTTTGCGTGCCATTTCTGTTAGTTGATAACGGAAGGCCGCAGGAGAAAGGCGGCGCTTTCTACCGCTTGCTTTGCTAAGCGAATTTATCCAGTGCTTATCGATATGACTTGCCATAAATTCCTGAACTTTACTAATTCTACCAGCGTCATCTTCTGGTACTTCATGGTTAAAGCTTTGTAGGTCAATAGAGGTTTGCCAGGTGTTGGTTTCCACCAATAAAATAGGCAGCCCGGTATCCATCGCTTGTTGGCATAATTTTAACACCGGTGGTTCTGGTTCATAGCCGTTGGTCAATAGCAGTGCGCCAATCTTAACGCCATTCATCGCCGCTAGGCAGGCGGCAACAATAACATCACTACGATCGCCTGAAGCGACGAGTAATTTGTCGGCACCAAAGTTTTCAACCATGTTGGGAATACTGCGTGCACAAAAGCTTATACTGCGTAATCGTCTGGTGTCTGTTTCCCCATGATTAATCAGTTTTGCTTTAAGGTGTGCGGCCAAATCGCTTACCCGCGGTGCTGTAATTGATTCGTTCCATGGAATGTAACCCAAGACCCGAATAGGGCTGCGACCAAATAGCTGGAAAACTTCCATCTGGTTTTTATTGCTGGTTTTTGAGGTGCCAGCTAAATCAGGACGAATCACACCATTCTCATCTATTGGTGCGTTAATTTGGTTAACAATACAGCCCAGGATCATTTCTGAATCTGTACCACCAAAGCTTTGGCAAGCAATCTCCAATCGTTCCTTTTGCTGTACGGCACTATCTGCCCCTGGCGAGGTGACAAAAATTACTTCAGCATCTAGTGCTTTTGCAATTTGGTTATTCAATCGCGCCGAATATTGCTGCTTACGCGTCGGGACGAGCCCTTCAATGACAAGGACATCATTGCCAGTAAGCGCCTCGTTGGCACGTTCTACGATTTCCTCTAGCAAGGTATCTGCTTTGTCGCTGCTCACTAAATTTGCGACATATCCTTGCGTAAAAGATAAAGGTGGCTTGATATTGGGGTTTTGTCCAATGATCGCTGACGATCGTTCCGGGCCGTTATCGCCGTGGCTTGGCTGTGCCACAGGTTTGAAAAAGTTTACTTTAGTACCATGTCTTTCCAGCGCATGGACAATGCCCATACTTACCGATGTAAGTCCAACGCCGAAGCCTACTGGCACTAACATAATGGTTCTTGCCATGATTATTGCTCCAAATTATTTGTGATACGAATGGCATCTTGCGCGATGACTAATTCTTCATTTGTTGGGATAACCAGTGCTTTGGGCCCATCTTCGTGCGTGATTTGGCCACTTTGACCAAACCGTGCTGCTTTGTTTGCGCTATGGTCAACGCTAAATCCGAAAATGGTTAATTGTGCTAAAACCTTGGCGCGAATCGTATCTGAATTTTCACCGATGCCGCCAGTAAATACTAATGCGTCCAAGCGGCCTAGCGGCACAGTATATGAAGCAATATATTTTGCTAAACGATAACAAAAAACATCAAGCGCAAGTTGTGCTCCCACATGGCCTTGCGCAGCGTTCTCTTCTATCACTCTACAGTCGTTGGATAGTTGCGAAAGGCCCAACAAACCGCCTTCTTTGTTTAATGTATTGGTAACTTGCTGCTCACTGTAGCCTAATTGGTCCATTAGAAATGTCGGTATGGCAGGATCGATGTCCCCGCAACGAGTGCCCATTACCAGCCCCTCAAGTGGAGTGAGGCCCATGCTTGTATCGACACTCTTACCGTTTTTTATCGCGGTAATACTTGCGCCATTACCGAGGTGAGCGCTGATAATATTTAAATCTTCCACCGGCTTATTTAACACTTTTGCCGCTTCTGAGGTGATATAAAAATGGCTGGTACCGTGAAATCCGTAACGACGAATACCATGCTCTTTATACAGCGCGTAAGGCAGCGGATATAAATAAGCTCGTGCTGGCATCGACTGGTGAAAGGCAGTGTCAAAAACAGCGACTTGAGGTAAATCAGTAAATACTTTTTGGCAAGCTTTAATGCCAACGATATTGGCAGGATTATGCAGTGGTGCCAAGTCTGAGACCTGCTCCATTTGCGCCATTACCTCGTCATTGATTAAGACCGATTGGGTAAATCGTTCGCCGCCGTGTACGACGCGGTGGCCAATTGCAATAATGTGCTGGCCTAGCGCTAATTCGCTGAGCTGGTTAACCAGCTCACTAATTGCTAATGCGTGAGTTGCTTGGGGGGCAAGTGCTGTCTTGCGTTTTTCTCCTTGGTATTTTACTTGGAGAAAAGGTTGCGCAGAACCGAGAGAGTCAGCTAATCCTGACAAGATTTGTTGCTGGCTTTGGCTATCAATAAGTGCAAACTTAAGTGAAGAACTACCGCAATTTAAGACAAAAACCAATTTATTGGACATGTTTATTCCGTTGAAGAGCTAAATACTTAACGTGTGTGACGCTGTCTGCGTTTGCACACGAATTCACTACTTTATTATTGGCAAATATGGCAATCATGCTAAATTGTCTCTACAATAATAATAGGGTACTAAAAGTGCCGACCGCTAAATAAAGTAACAGCAGTATTATACTATCGTCTATGGCGTTGACTAGTGGTGATGTGGCTTATTCTTATTTTATATCAATTTAGTTTTTTTCTTTTGGCGACAAGCCTTAATGATGCAGTAATAGGATTAGACATGCAGCAATTACGACAACAAATAGAGAAAGGCCAGCGTTACCTGGAATTGTGGCCAAGGCAGCGAGAACTCGCCGCAATTTTTCCCGAACCGAGAATAATTGCGTTGTGCTTATTGCTGCAAAAAACGGCGCCAATGATTGCCTGTTTAAGCTTTGTGGTTCAATTTCTATACTTTGGCCCCGAGGCCATACCTAAAGCTTTAGCGATGTCTCTGTTGGTATTAAGCATGCCTTATCAAGGATTGATCTGGTTAGGCCATCGCGCAAAACAACCACTCTCTCGTGGTCTAATAAGTTGGTGTAGTGAAGTGCGTGCACAAATGATTAATGCTGGCGTGAACGTTAAGCCCATTACAGCGAGAGCTTGTTATATGGATATGGCTCAGTTGTTAAACGATGCTTATTCGAAATTGAATAAGGCGTTTGATCTCCCTTAATCCCTTCTAACTTTTATCACTCATTATTTTTCAAATCGGAAAACTAGTCATTTATGAAATACCTAGAGGTTAGTGCAGGCAAAACTGCGCTGCGTACGTTGCAAGCTGAGGGCTTTACTCAAGAGCGTTTCTGCGCAGTGTTAGGAGCTAGTGGCGGCCCTAAATGGTTCACCCTGTTTGGCCTTGATCGGTACTTGTTTGGGGAGTTCTTTAACAATAGAACTAAGCCGTTACATCTCATTGGCTCGTCAGCAGGCGCTTTTCGCTTTGCAGCGCTTGCACAAAAAGATCCGGTAGCTGCAATAGAGCGACTGGCCAATCACTATTCACGGATAACTTATAGCAAGAAACCTACACTTGATGAAATTTCCACAAAAGGTGAAGCCATGGTGGATGTTGTGCTTGGCCAGCACGGCGCAACTGAAATCATCGCTAATGCGAAGATCCATCCACACTTTATAACTGCCCAAACCAAGGGATTCTTAGCTTTTGAGCAAAAGCTGCTGCAATTTGCCGGCTTGACTAAAAGTTATTTGCTAAATCGAATAAACCGCCGCTACCTTGCGAAACAGTATGAGCGGGTTATGTTTACGCCTGTCGTAGGGCAATTGCAATTGTCTGATCCTGCTCAGATTAGTACCCATGAGGTTTTGCTAACTCACACCAACCTAGCTGACGCGTTGTTGGCCTCAGGCGCTATTCCGCTGTTGCTTAGGGGGATCAGGGACATCGAAGGGGCGCCAAATGGCACGTACCGCGACGGCGGTATTATCGATTACCATTTCGACCTTAACCTAAGCGTAAAAGATCAGACTAACGGCTTAGTATTGTTTCCTCACTTTAATTCTAAGCCTCGTGCAGGTTGGTTCGACAAGAAATTAAAACGGACACCACTGTCATCGAGTTATGACAATGTTGTTATGTTATCGCCAACAAAAGAGTTTATAACGGAATTACCTTTTGGAAAAATCCCAGATAGGGAAGATTTTACAGCTCTACCGGCGGATGTTCGCTTTGAATATTGGGATAAAGTACTTTCGCTAAGCTCATTGCTCGCCGATGATCTTTCATCGCTAATCGAGGATCAAACATTAGACTTAATAAAACCACTAGAGCTTAACTAACCTTATACCTGCTTTTTGTAGCAGTTGATCACGAAATCTAACTCAATTGACAAGTGATGTGCTGCCTCGATTGCTTTGGTCTGGTCAAGATTTGCCTTCCATGCAAAAGGTGTCATTTGCAATAAGGCGCTGCGATGCCGGTCAGTTGGACAAATAGTGAACGAGAACTGGTGGCTACCGGTAAGGTCAAAGCCATCAAATGTTGTGTTTTGTGTATTATGCTCAATTACCTCGTCATAGATAAACTCGCGTAATTGCCACAGGTGGCGGGGGCCAGGCATAACTGAAATAATTAAGCCATGACTACTTGTTACACGTGCCAATTCACTGTCCTTGGCAGGTGCATATACTTTTAATACGGCATCAACACTTGCATCCTGCAAAGGGATTTTATCAGAACTGGCGACACAATATTGTGACTCCTTATCTTGACCTGCGGCTTTAACCACGGCGGCCTTTGAAATGTCCATCCCATAGAGGTCAATTTGCGGTAGCGCTTGGCGTAATTGGCGTGAGTAGTAGCCTTCACCACATCCCAGGTCTAACAGCGTTGCGTTACCTAACTGATGCTCACTAACAATTTGTGCCAGCTTATCCGCCAAGGGGCGATAGTAGTCGGCATTTAGAAAGTCATGTCGCGCCAGGATCATTTCTTTACTATCCCCTGGCTCTTTCGATTTTTTATGTTGGACTGGTAACAGGTTGAAATACCCTTGCTTGGCACGGTCAAATTGGTGGTTTTTGGCACAGCATAGCTGTTTGCCGTTGCTATTTAGGGCGAGAGGGCCGCTACAAATAGGGCAGTTGTATTTCATCTAAAATCCATAGCATACTGAAGAAAGAAATGTGCTAATCAAGCGACTAGCTGATAGATGCGGCATTGTATGCCAAATTTAGCTGGATGGCTAACCCCGAGTATTCAAAGTGCTTTTTCGTAGAGTGCAACATCATGAAACTTGCCCATCTTTTCGCCTACTTGGCTCATCAGGCCAACCTGAGTAAAGCCAAGTTGTTGATGAAGTTTGTTTGATGCTTCATTTGGTACAGTGATTAAGGCGTACGCACGGTGATAATCCCGGGCCTTTAATTCTGCTAATAGCCGCTTATACAATGCTCGACCTACGCCTTTGATAGTGCACTCAGGCGCCTTATAAATAGTGACCTCGGTCGATAGGCAGAAAGCTGCCTTAGGGTTATATGCGCTGTTGTAAGCGAAACCAATAACAAGATTATCTTTTAACGCGACCAGTACGGTATATTGGCCATTTTGTTGCATCTGATTAAACCAATCAGTGCGGCGACTCATATCCCATGGCTTAACATCGAACGTGATGGCTGAGTGAAGAATGAAGTGATTGTAGATATCGTTTATCGCGGGTAAATCTGCCACTGTTGCCTGGCGAAGCGTGATCATAAGCGTTTCATTCCTTGCATTAAAAACAATATCTTGGTCAGTTTTACCGCAAGAGTCAAGTGGATTAATTAACACTCAGCACCGCAAGGGGCGCTGAGTTATTATGTTGTTAACATTCAAACGTAGACCAAATAGGCGCATGGTCAGAAGGCTTTTCGATACCACGAAGCTCATAGTCAACATCGGACTCTAGGCAATATTGGCTCAAGTTCTCAGTCGCTAAAATTACATCGATACGCAATCCGCGATTATCATCAAAACCGCGAGAACGGTAGTCAAACCAGCTATAGCGCTCTTCGCGCTCTGGATGAAGCAGGCGGAAGGTATCATCTAAGCCCCAGCCTTTAAGCGTCGCTAACCACTCACGCTCTTCGGGTAAAAAGCTACACTTACCTGTTTTTAACCAACGTTTCGCATTGTCCGGGCCAATGCCGATGTCGATATCAGCCGGGGAAATGTTGATATCACCCATTACAATCACGTTTTCATCATTGGTGTGGTTGTTGACCAAATAGTGCTGTAAATCTTGATAGAACTTTTCTTTCGCTGGGAATTTGGTCTCGTGGCTACGGTTTTCACCTTGTGGGAAGTAGCCATTTAATACGCGTACTTTATTGCCTGCTTTAGTGGTGACGGTCGCCATTATCATCCGGCGTTGAGCGTCTTCTTCATCAGTCGGGAAGCCGTACTGTACATCTTCTACATCCAAGTTGGTCATCAAAGCCACACCGTAGTGTCCTTTTTGACCATGATAGAACACTTTGTATCCCATGGCTTCTACGGCTTCTAATGGAAACTGCGGATTATCTACTTTGATTTCTTGTAAACCGATAACCTCTGGCTGATGCTTATCGATTAGTTGCTGTAATTGATGTAAACGGGCTCTAAGGCCATTAATATTAAAAGAGATGGCTTTCATAATTTTAATCTTATATTTGTTAACCCAACAGGGCATAAAATGTAGTGCGCTTATTCTAAACTAGGGTTGAGGCTAGTCACAACCGAAACTCATTGAATTTTAGTGTTCTAGCTGCACTTCGCGTGATCATTAGATCCCGATATAAATGCTAGTCTTTGCAATGGGGCAAAGGTACTGGCGTGCCTCTGGTGCAACATTTTCTAGCGAGATTGCTTTTTCGATACTGATATCTTCAGTGGCAATGTCTATAATGGCGGCGTCATTGCGGGGCACTGTCTCATCAAAAACCATCACCTGAGGCGCCAATAAGTTACTTGCGGTGACGGTGATAACGATGCCTACCTGTTCGTTTGATAGGGCCACAAAAGTACCGGGTGGATAAACGCCCATCGTCTTAATAAACGCCGCAAGGTGAACAGGGTCAAATCGCTCTCTATGATGTTTAAATAAATAGGATAGCGCCTGAGCAGGGCTTTTAGCCTTATCGTTATTATAAGGAAAGCGCAGTTTCTCGTAATAGTTTACCAGTGAAACAATTAACGAACTATCGTCCAACTGAGCGCGGGTTAATTTATTCGGGTAACCACTGCCATCAGCAAATTCGTGATGCTGGGCGATAGCGCTTTTGATGTTTTCATTGATTGACGGACATAACTTTAGTATTTCCAAGGCATAAGCAGGGTGCTGACGGATAATATGATTGCGCTGTTCATTACCTATGGTTTTGTTGCTGTAGAGCTGGGCTGGTATTTTAAGCTTACCAATATCATGGAGTAAACCAGCCAAGCCAAGCTCAGTCATTGCTTTACTGTCTAATCCAATGTACTTTCCGACAAGCAGCGATAATACACAGACAGAAAGACTATGATGGTGCAAATCATGGTCATCCCGATCGTCACTGACTAAATGCAGTACTAGGTCGTCCTCTTCAAGCAGTGCACAAGCTAACTCGCTTATTAGCTCATGCGCTTGGGCAACCGATTCAAGTGGCCTCGACTGAAGTTTATTGCTCAACGAACGCACCTGAGCTAAAGCAGACTTGTAACTTTCCTGGCATTTCTTGAGTGTCCGGCGATAACGTTGCATCGCTTCTATTTTAGCTTGCTTTTGTTGCTGCAACCTCTGGATATGATCAGAGAGCTCGTCATCGGGCGCAACCACGCACAGTGGCTGTTCATCGGTGATGGTTAAGGGCGCTGCCGTACTTTTGGCCAGATCGGCGTAAACAAAACCAATACCGCAGCTTGTTAGTATTTCGATCTGCTGCTGACTTGCCAAGCGAAACTTGTTGAAAATAAAAGGATGAGCGCTCCACTTACCGGGGATCTCGATAAAAATCCCAGGCTGAAGTTGTTCAATCAGGAGCTTAGTACGGCTATTTTTTTTAGACACAAATAAACTTAAGGTAGTACTTTTTTATAAGGTTTTACAATAACATTATCGTAAACACCAGCTGCGATGTAAGGGTCGGCATCAGCCCACGCTTGCGCGTCAACTAACGAGTCAAACTCTGCGATTACCACAGAACCGGTAAATCCAGCAGCACCAGGTTCTTCGCTGTCTATTGCAGGCGTTGGGCCCGCTACCAGCAATCGACCTTGGCTGGTTAATTCTTTTAGGCGCTCGACGTGTGCTGGACGCGCTTCCATACGTTTCTCTAGGCTATTTTCAACATCTTGTGCAAAAATTACATACCACATATTAAGAACTCTCTTGATCAGTTGATTCAGGCATGTATTTGTATAGATACACACCTGTGACAATAAATAACAACATCGTTAGCCCAAATAGACCAAACACTTTAAAGTTTACCCAAAATTCCTGACTCATGTTGAAGGCGATATAATAGTTGAGCAAGGCCGCGCCAAAGCAGCTCGCCACCCAACCTAAACTAACATTTCGCCACACAAAGTCCGGTGCATTCATATCACCGCCCAGCAATTTCTTGGGGATAGGATCTGAAAACAATTGATAACCGGCAATAACGAGCGCGAATAAGCTATAAATGATGGTGACTTTCCATTTAATAAACGCATCATCACGTAAGTAAAGCGTCAGGGAGCCAAAGATCACTATTGCTACCAGGGCAATCCAATGACTTTTTTCGATTTTGTTAAAAAGCACTTTTAATAAAATCAGTTGTACAGCAGTTGCGACCATCAGCACGCCAGTTCCGATATAGATATCAAAAAGGTAATAGCTAATTAAAAAGGCGAGTAAGGGTAAAAATTCTAGTAATTGTTTCATTGTAGGTTATGTTGTGGGTTTTTCTTATTGTATTAAATAAAGCACAGAGCTGCCATTATAAATTGAGCTCTGTGCAATAAATATTAGTTTTAACGTGTTAGCGTTGCTGATTTCATCGAAGTAACGAAATCGCTTAGCTGCTCAAGCATTACTTGTGGCGATGCGAGGTTATCTTCAATGAATTTAACAACGGCTGAGCCACTGATAATCCCATCTGCGCCAGCGGCCAATCCAGCTTTTGCATCCGCAGGTGTAGCAATACCAAAACCTAACAATAGTGGCGCTGCTTGCTGCTCCTTTAGCGTGGTGATGAGGTGCTCAACTGGCATTTGCACTTTTGCCTCGGTGCCTGTTACCCCAGCGCGACTTAATAAATAAGTATAGCCTTGTGTTTGCTTAGCGACGTTGGCCAAAGTTTGTGGGCTGCCATTAGGTGGCGCAATGAAAATCGCTTGAATACCAGCTTCATTGGCGGCCGACTTAAATCGTACAGACTCACGCAAAGGAACATCTGCTATGAGTACTGAATCAACGCCAGCGTCTTTACACTTTTTATAAAAGGTTTCAATGCCGTTGCTGACGACTAAATTGGCGTACAGTAATAGACCGATGGGGGTTTTTGGATGTTTTGCGCGAATTTTCTTTAGAATATCAAAGCAGATTGTTGGCGTTGTTCCGGCTTCGAGCGCGCGGTCATTCGCCGCTTGAATCGTCGGGCCATCAGCACTCGGATCAGAGAAGGGGATCCCAAGCTCTAAGGCATCTGCGCCAGCTTGAACTAAGGTATCAATCACGGCTAGTGATTGTTCAGGATTAGGATCGCCAATTGTAACAAAAGGAACGAAAGCACCTTGGTTATTCTGTTTTAACGTCGTAAATGTGTCTTGGTAACGACTAGATAAAGCGACACTCATGATTGTGCTCCTGACTGTTGTTTCTTGTCTTTTAAAATCGATGTAACGTGGGCCAAGTCTTTGTCACCGCGACCCGACAGATTTACCAGCAAAGTCATTGGCTCCGTTGCTGCGTTTGCCATTTCATAGGCATAGGCGAGTGCATGAGATGACTCTAGCGCTGGGATAATCCCTTCACTGCGCGCTAAGCGTTGAAACGCTTCCAGCGCCTGGTCATCCGTCACTGACTCGTAACGCGCCCGACCTATTTGCGCTAGGTGAGCATGTTGTGGACCAACGCCGGGGTAGTCTAATCCAGCAGAGACAGAGTAAGACTCCTCGATTTGACCATCGCTATCTTGCATTAAATAGGTATAGGTGCCGTGAATGATACCTTTGCGTCCTTTACCGATAGTTGCCCCATGTTTACCACTATCGACACCGAGGCCAGCAGGCTCGACGCCAATCAATTCAACGCCGCTTTCATCGATGAAATCATTAAACATGCCAATGGCATTAGAGCCACCACCAACACAAGCAATAACGGCGTTTGGAAGTTGTCCCTCAGCTGCAACGATTTGCGCTTTGGCTTCCTCACCAATCATTTTTTGAAAATCCCGAACCATGGTAGGGAAAGGGTGAGGACCAGCGGCCGTACCCAGCAGGTAATGTGCTGAGTCATAAGTTGCAGACCAATCACGCAGCGCTTCATTTACCGCATCTTTCAATGTACCACTACCAGCGGTAACAGGGATAACCGTGGCGCCCATTAGCTCCATACGAAAAACATTTGGTTGCTGACGTTCACAGTCTTTTGCGCCCATATAAATCCGAGCTTTTAGACCGAGCAGGGCACAGGCTAGTGCGGTAGCAACGCCGTGTTGGCCAGCGCCTGTTTCTGCGATGATTTCATTTTTTCCCATGCGCTTTGCCAATAACGCTTGGCCCAGCACCTGATTGGTTTTATGCGCACCGCCGTGAAGTAAATCTTCGCGCTTTAGGTAGATCTTGACATTGGGATTCGGGCTAAAGTTACGGGTTAGCGTTAACGCTGTTGGGCGACCCGCATAATCTTTTAGTAATGACATGAACTCCTGTTGAAATTCGTCATCGGTTTGACTATCGACAAATGCCTTTTCTAATTGCTCTAGTGCTGGCACAAGTATTTCAGGGACAAACATGCCACCAAAATCGCCAAAGTAAGCATCGTTGCTGCTCATAATATAATTCCTAATATTCTCTAATGTGTTGCATTAATTTTTTAATTTGAACTAAGTCTTTAACCCCTGGGCTACTCTCTACACCGGAGTTGACGTCTAAACCGATAAAGCCACAGCTCGCGGCTTGCTTGATATTCTGCGGGTTAAGTCCGCCCGCTAACATCGCTTTAATCCGTAGAGGCTTTGGCACTTGCTCCCAGTCAAACGTGTGCCCTGTACCACCAAACTGGAGGTTATGATCTGTTGTCACTGCGCTGTCAATGAGTAACCGGTCAACGGCGTCAAGAGCGGGGATCTCACCGAGCTGGTCGCTGCGGATAGCTCGCCAGATTTGGCAAGCAGGGCTAAGGAGTGATGCTAGTGCGCTGATGTACTCTTCATCTTCACCGCCGTGTAACTGGACGGCGAATAAGCCTAAGGTGTTTGCATAATTGACGACGGTAGCGATCTCTTCATTTACAAAAACGCCGACAAAGCGCAAGTCTGCACTGTTACGAATTGCTTTGGCCTGTTCAAGTTCGATATAGCGCGGTGACTTCTTGGCAAAGATTAAGCCGCCGTAAACCACGCCAGAGGCTGCTGCAGCAATAGCGGTTTCAGGGGTACTCATGCCACAAATCTTGTTATGGCCGTAGATCAACTCGCGACAAGCTAAATCGATGTTAGGTTGGCTCATCAGCGAACTACCCACTAAAAACGCGTCAACAAACGGCGCTAAATCGGCTATTTGCTGGTGGCTTGAAATCCCCGATTCTGAGATGATTACTTTATCGCCCGTCACTTGTGGGGCTAGAACCTTGGTGGTGTTTAAATCTATTGAAAGGTCACGCAGATTGCGGTTGTTGATGCCGATAATTTTTGCATCAAGTGCGATGGCGCGCTCCATTTCTTCTTGGTTGCTAACTTCGGTCAATACATCCATGTTATAGCGTGCGGCAAATGCACTTAATGCAACATACTTCTCATCATCTAATACCGACAGCATTAATAAAATAGCATCGGCGCCCATGTAGCGTGCTAATAGGATCTGGTAGCTATCAACGAAGAAGTCTTTACACAATATGGGTTGGTCAAGTAGACCGCGCACGGTGCGCACGTATTCAAAATTCCCCTGAAAGTATTTTTCATCAGTTAATACTGAGATCGCGCTCGCATGATTTTTATAGCCTGCACAAATTTCATCAAGATCAAACACATCGCGTATAAGCCCCTTTGATGGTGAAGCCTTTTTACACTCCAGTATGTACGCGGCATTGCTACCATTTAACGCGTCAAACAAGCTGTTGTTGGACTTTGCCAAGCCTTCACTGATTTGTTCTGGCGGATATTGTGTTTGCAACTTGCTGATTTGCTCGGGCTTGGACGCAACAATTTGATCCAAAACGGTACCCGTGTGCTTAATGCCCGCGATTTGAGTATATATATCCATTTTATGCTTCTCCAAAGCGAGTGCTCGCGTCAGCCAATTGCTGAACTACCTGATAAGGGGCGCCACTGTTGATGCTGTCCATTGCGATAGTTACACCCTCGGCGAGCGTTTTTGCTTTACCAGCCAAGTACAGTGTGGCAGCAACATTAACGGCTACCGCGGTTTGGTGTGCAATGTGGCCTTCGCCTTTCAATAGGGCCGCGATTAACCGGGCATTGTGAGCCGCATCGCCACCTTCTAAGTCACTGAGTGGATATTGCTCAACTCCAAGATCTTGCGGTGTCACTTGATAGGTAGTGACTTTGCCATCCTTTAGCTCGGCCACTGAAGTTGCGCCATGAATAGCAAATTCATCAAGACCACTACCGTTAACTACTAACGCGTGTTCCACGCCGACTAATTGTAATGTTTTAGCGATGGGCTCGATAAGTGCCTCATCGTAAATACCCATTAACTGGGTTTTAGGGGATGCTGGGTTAATGATTGGCCCAAGCACATTGAATATGGTGCGTGTAGCCAATGCTTTCCTAACCGGCACTGCAAAGCGTACACCTTGATGGTATTGCACTGCAAAGAGGAAACACAGATTGAAATCATCTAAACATTGACGTGATTGTTGTGGTGTCATATCAAGTTTTATACCTAATGCCTCGAGCAAATCGGCGGAGCCTGACTTAGAAGAAACACTACGATTGCCATGTTTGGCTACTTTGACACCACAGGCAGCAGAGACAAACGCACTAGCGGTGGAAATATTAATGGTATTCGAGCCATCCCCACCAGTACCACAGCTATCCAAGAATGGATACTCGGGACTCGGAAAAGGCAGTGCGGCCTCTTTCAGTGCCAGTGCTGCCCCGGCAATTTCTTCTGGGGTTTCACCTTTAATCTTAAGTGCCGTTAACAGCGAACTTAACAGAATGGGCTCTAGTTCCCCTTGAACTATTTGACTAAAAATCTCTTTGCTTTGCTCAATTGTTAAGGATTGACCTTGGTAAAGCTGTTCTAGAATTGGGTGACTCATTGTGAGGCTTCCTTATTGGCCAATAAATGATTTAAAGATTGGGCTAATAACTGCTCGCCATCGGGCGTTAAAATAGATTCTGGATGGAATTGAAAGCCTAATATTGTTTGTTGCTGATTCATCACTGACATTACAATCTCATCTGTTTTTGCTACTACGTGCAACTCTTGTGGCAGTTTATGGGCCATTAATGAGTGATAACGAGCAACGGGCATTGGATTAATTAGCCCGGAAAATGCGCCGGTGCCATCATGATGAATAGGCGAGGACTTGCCATGCACCGTTTCTGGACTTAGTCCGATTGTCCCACCAAAGGCTTCAACTATCGCTTGATGGCCAAGACAAATTCCAAGCATTGGAAACCGGTCAATACACTGTTTTACTAGCGGTACCAAACAACCTGCGTCACTTGGACTCCCGGGGCCTGGTGAAAGTACCAATACCGGCGGTAGTTCGCTATTTGCCATTTTATCGATAATTAATTCGGGGCTAATATCATTTCGGTAGATAGTCACCTTAGCGCCCATCGAGCGAAACTGATCGACAAGGTTATAGGTGAACGAGTCAAAGTTGTCCAACAGAAAGACATGGCAAGCGTGTAAATTAGGCATGATAACCTCCTTGTGCTTTAACTGCGCTAATGACCGCCTGCGCTTTGGCGCGAGTTTCATCGGTTTCTGCTTGTGGGTCTGAATCAAACACAACCCCGGCCCCCGCTTGAATAGTCGCCACACCCTGACTTACAAAAGCCGAACGTATCACGATACATGTGTCCATATCGCCGGCACTATTAATATAGCCAACCGCACCACCGTAACTGCCGCGGCGTTGCTGCTCCACCTCGCGGATTAGCGCTGAGGCTTTGATTTTTGGTGCGCCAACTAGCGTTCCCATGTTCATACAGGCCTGGTAGGCATGTAGCGCATCAAGATCGCTACGTAATTGGCCAGTCACGCGTGAAACTAAATGCATTACGTGTGAATAACGGTCTACTTTAAGTAATTGGGCTACCTTTCGGGTGCCTGCTTCGCTGATCCGGGCGACGTCATTACGTGCTAAATCAACGAGCATGATATGTTCTGCCAATTCTTTTTTGTCAAGGCGTAAATCAAGCTCCATCCGCCCGTCTAAATCAAGATTAATGGTTCCATCACTATTAAAGCCACGGCGGCGGGTTCCGGCAATAGGGTAAACCTCGACCTGATTGTTTTCACTCTCATATTTAAGTGCACTTTCTGGTGAGGCACCAAATAACACAAAGTCTTGGTCTTTGATGAAGAACATATAAGGCGATGGATTAGTTTTCTTGAGCTGATTATAGGCGGCAAGAGGATTTGGACAAGGTAAACTGAACTCACGAGAAGGAACGACCTGAAATATGTTCCCTTTGATGATTTGCTGCTTTAATGTTGTCACGATGTGGTTAAATTCACTATCACTTATGTTAACAGCGACATCGTCTGTAATAGGGCCACCTACGATAGGCTCTATTGCACCATCCTCAATTTGCTGCAATAGCGCTTGATGTTTTTTTGCAATTTGTGGTTCAAGCTGGCTGCTAAAAGTATGCGAAACTAGCTGGGCCTGCTCGGTTTGATGGTCTAGCATCAAAGCATCTTCGATTAAATAGAAAACAAAATCTGGGCAATGATTTTGTCCTTCCTTAACTGCAGGCAAGCTTTCGATACTGGCAATCATGTCATAGGCAAAGGTACCGGCAATGAATCGGTGGTGATCGTCGCTGCCCTGAGCGAGCAGTTGTTGTAATTCACGCAAAGCACTAAAAGGAGACAATGCGCTCAGACGGCTGTCTTGGTCTAAATCATTGGCAGGCTCGGGGTAACTAATGATAAAGCAATCTTTTGTCGAGGTAGTTACGAGGTCGCCAAAATGCAGGCTAAGCGGAGCGATTAACGATTGACCATTGCTATTAAGTGCTTTAATAGTGACTTGTCTGTCATGACAAACTATTT
Organism: uncultured Gammaproteobacteria bacterium; assembly: GCA_937139475.1. GTDB lineage: Bacteria > Pseudomonadota > Gammaproteobacteria > Enterobacterales > Psychrobiaceae > Psychrobium. Next base: position 20,997 of record CAKZQF010000101.1, read on the forward strand.
TAAGTGCGCTGCTAATGAGCAATAAACTTTTTAAATTGTCTTTGGAATCAATTTCACTGGACTCTAGCAGCATCACATCGCTTTTATCTTTAGTTAATGCGGCAAAAAGCGCGGTAGGGCTCACGCTATAGCGGCATTTACTCTCTAATATTTTACTCTTAATCATCTAATTCACTGTGTTCCATGTTGAATGCTATTAGCGAATTGTTGGAAAAAAAAACCCGCTAGTTAAGCGGGTTTTAGTATGGTTTGTTTATCGATTAGACAACAAAAGAACTGACCCGCGAAGATTGCGAGCGCCACCAACAAAAATTTGTAAGGATGTTCAGCGTAATTTGTTGCATAATATCTATAATTTCTTCTTGTGTAAGCTAAATCTGCCTTAGTCATGCTGGAAGTTAACCAACATCTATCGCGCTAAGGCCATACAATATGGCTATAGAATTTAATAAAATGCGACCGATGTCAAGAAACTATTTCAGCTGGTTAGAATTTTTTTAAGGTTTTGTAAAAACATGATATTTGATCTTCATTGCCACAGTACAGTGTCTGATGGCAAATTAACCCCTCAAGCCCTGCTAGAACGGGCTATCGAGCGTGGGGTGAATGTTCTTTCGCTAACAGATCACGACTCGACAGATGGTATTGCGTTAGTCCAAAAAGAGATAAGTGATAAGCAATTAGACATAGCCTTGATTAGTGGTGTTGAAATATCGACCTGTTGGGAGAATAAAGATATTCACATCGTAGGGTTGAACTTTGATGTTAGCCATCCGGCAATGGTGGGTTATCTCGCCACGCAGAGTGACATTAGAGAAGCGCGCGCGCAGGAGATTGGTCGTCGGTTAGAGCGCACAAAGTTAATCGATAATGTTTATCTAGGCGCAAAAGCCATAGCGGGAGAAGGGCAAATTGGCCGAGGGCATATCGCTCGCTATATGATTGAGCAAGAAATGGTAAAGGACAATGCGACTGCGTTTAAGAAATACTTAGCGCGGGGTAAGACTGGTTATGTACCGAGCCCGTGGCCAGATATGCAAAGTGCCATTGATGTGATCCATGAGGCAGGTGGGCAAGCTGTACTTGCCCACCCAATGGGTTATAAGTTATCCGGAAAATGGCTGAGAAAGCTAACCATTGCGTTTAAACAATGTGGTGGAGATGCACTTGAAGCCGCGGGGTGTCAATTGGCGCCACCGCATCGCCAGCATTTGGCGAGTTTAGCCCAAGAATATGATTTGTATGGCTCTGCTGGTAGTGACTTTCACTTCCCAGCAAGCTGGATAGAGCTTGGGCGCAATTTACATTTCGCCAAAGGGGTCCGCCCCATTTGGCAATTATGGCCTCAATATGCCAATGAATTAAATTAAGGCGAATAGAATGAGTCAGTTTTTTTATGTACACCCAGACAATCCACAGCAACGTTTAATTGATCAAGCGATCACTATTATTAATAAGGGTGGCGTCGTTATCTATCCAACGGATTCAGGGTATGCTATCGGTTGCCAGTTGGATAATAAAAGCGCGCTGGAGCGCATTTGTCGGATCAGGGACATCAACAAGGAACATAACTTTACCTTGATGTGTAGCGATTTATCGCAAATATCCAATTATGCCAAATATGATAATCAGTGTTTTAGAGCGCTACGAAACCATACGCCTGGGCCCTATACCTTCATTTTCAGGGCCACCAGAGAGGTACCTAAGCGGGTACAAAACCCTAAGCGTAAAACGATTGGCCTGCGTGTTCCTGAGAACAAGATAGCGCACGCATTATTGGCAACCTTAGGGGAGCCAATTTTGTCAACGTCTCTAATTTTGCCAGGCGAGATAGTCACAGAATCTGATCCTGAGCTTATACGCGAAAAGCTAGAGAAACATGTTGATTTGATCATCAATGGCGGTCATTTAGGGGAAACACCAACAACGGTGATTGACATGTCAGAAGGGGATTTTGTGCTAGTGCGTCAAGGTGTTGGGGACGCTAGTGAATTTCAATAAGCGAAAGTTGAATAATAATACAGCGATCACGGTTATTTTTGAGCATCGTGCTATTGATTGCCTGATTAAGTCCGTATAATGAGTGAAGATTCTATGGCGGTTGATTTATCTGAGCTGGAGACTCCTATAGCGATGATCGCGGGAGAACCCTTAATCACTCAACCGCAAGACTTGTTTATTCCGCCGGATGCACTGACCGTATTTTTAAATGCGTTTGAAGGGCCGCTTGACCTACTGCTTTATCTGATCCGCAAACATAAATTCGACATTTTAGATCTGCCTGTTAGTAAGATCACGCAGCAGTACATGGAATATGTTGAACTAATGAAAGTGTTAGATCTGGATTTAGCGGCTGAATATTTGTTGATGGCAGCAATATTGGCGGAAATTAAATCGCGCATGCTCTTGCCGGTGGAAGCCGAGGTCGACGATGAATCGCTTGACCCAAGGGCAGACCTAGTCGCCAGGCTGAAAGAATATGAGTTGCTTAAACAGGGAGCCGTTGATATGGATACCATACCAAGGCTTGAGCGCGATTTTTTTGTGGCGAAAGTTAGGCGCCATGATTCGTTAGTTGTGGATGCGCAAGGACCAGAGTTGGAGCTCGCTGATTTAACGGTGGCGTTTGCCAGTGTGATTAAACGTATTGCAGCAAATGCCAGTCATCATATTAGCCGGGAGTCGCTATCGACAAGAGAGCGGATGACGCAAATTTTGGCCCAATTACAAGATGATCAACAGCTGTTGTTTCATCAACTATTTGCGGCTAATGAAGGGGTTGCCGGCGCGGTAGTGTCCTTTTTAGCAATTTTGCAGCTAGCCAAAGAACAATTTGTTGGAATTGCTGTAGATGGTAGCAAGATTGCGGTGTTCAAATTGGCACTTTAGCGAGAGATAGCAGGACAAATAACAGGAAATCTTTTTGGATGAGTGAACTAATCCATAAGCAATTAGTTGAGGCCGCGATCCTTGCACTGGCAAAGCCTCTATCAATAAAATTTTTGCAGCACACGGTACTCGCACCTTATAAACTTAAAAAAGCGGATGTCGTTGCCATTTTAGATAGCCTTATTTTGGACTACCAGGATAAGGGCATTGTACTAATCGAGACTGCGTCGGGTTATAGTTTTGTTACGCGACCGGATCTCAGTGATGCTTTAAGCTGCCTATGGCAAGAAAGGTCACCGAAATATTCAAAGGCATTATTGGAAACACTTGCAATAGTTGCTTATCGCCAGCCGATAACGCGTGGTGAAATTGAACATATACGTGGGGTTGCAGTGAGCAGCCACATTATGAAAACACTGGTAGAAAGACAATGGGTAAAAAACGTGGGCCAAAAAGACGTGCCGGGTAAACCGTCACTTTATGGCACAACCAAAGAATTCCTGGATTACTTTGGGTTAACCACGTTAAGTCAATTACCAACATTAAAAGAAAATCAACTTGAAGATGCCATTAGCGCCTTTGAGCAACAATAAGGTTCACCCATGAGTGAAAAGTTACAGAAAGTATTAGCGCGTGCAGGCAAAGGGTCACGCCGCGAACTAGAAAAAGCCATTGCTAATGGTGACGTCAGTGTAAACGGCAAGGTTGCTGCACTGGGTATGCGGGTAGAGCCTAGTGACGCGATCCGCTTAAACGGCATTCTTGTCAATATTGAAGAAGCCAATGAGCAGATTTGTCGTGTGATTGCCTATCATAAGCAGGAAGGCGAATTGTCAACCCGTAACGATCCAGAAGGCCGTGCTACCATATTTGACCGTTTGCCGAAGATTCGTAATGGACGCTGGATTGCCATTGGGCGATTAGACACTAATACATCTGGCTTAATGCTCTTTACGACCGATGGTGAATTAGCAAACCGTCTAACGCGCTCTAAAATGGAAATTGAGCGGGAGTATGCTGTTCGAACCTTCGGCGAAGTAACAGATAAAGACATTCAACATTTACGTGCTGGTGTGCAAACCGATGAAGGAATGGCAAACTTTAGCAAAATTAAGCTGCAACCGGGGGAAGGGATTAACCGCTGGTACCACGTTATCCTAACTAACGGGCGGGACCGTGTTGTGAAAAAAATGTGGGAAGCGCAAGAAATACAGCTATCGCGTTTAATACGGTTGCGCTACGGTGACATCGCACTTGAAAAGTCGCTGCCCCGCGGCGGTTGGCAAGATTTGGAACTTCCCCAAATTAATTACCTTCGTGGCTTGGTGGGACTAGAAGAAGAACTTGAATCATTCTTAAATGTGCGCGAGGAGCATCGTAATAAAACTGCCCGTATTCGCCGCGCAGTGCGTAAGCACGCAGTGATAAAAAATCGCGAAGAATCAGGGCGCGGAAAACCAGCAAAGAATAAAAAGCATCGCCAAAAACAAAAGCCACGCACACGTAGTTAGTCAACCTAAAGCAAGACCTAAAGCCTACTTTGGGTCTTGCTAATGTATGTGAGTTCAAAGCCGACAATATAGCGGCTATAATGACGATTGAATTTGCCACGTTGAGAGCTTAAATGAGCAAAATTATTCTTGAGTCAATAATCACTTGTCCTGCCTGTCGCTCGCAGAAAAAAGAGCTGATGCCGACAAACGCTTGCCAGTACTTTTATGAATGCAGTGCTTGTCATCAAGTGATCAGGCCTTTAGATGGCGATTGTTGTGTCTATTGTTCTTTTGGTAGTGTTAAATGCCCACCTGTTCAGGAGGGGGCCTGCTGTGGTTGATTCAACCCAATCCACATGTGAATAAGTGAGTAACAACGCTTTAGCGCGCTACCAGCCAGCTGATTTCTTTGCTTAACCACGAGATATTATTCCTTTTTCACTACTTCATCGCTTGAGAGTGTTGCTTATATTGCCTACAATAGCGCAGTTTTCTATCATTACAGGTCACTAATATGAACGACACTAAATCGCTTCCAACTTTACCGGATCGCCTTTCTGGAAATCCCCGCAGCCCACACCATGTGGCAGAGGTTTTTGAGCATGACATCGGCATCATCCTAAACGGCAAAGAACGCTTTGATGTAGAAGAGTATTGCATCAGCGAAGGTTGGGTTAAGGTAGCTTCTCCTAAAGCGTTAGATCGTCGCGGACAACCACTGCTAATGACGATAAAAGGAACCGTTGAAGCTTTTTACAAGTAACAGCATTTTCCAGGATTAGCAAAAAGGGGCCTAAATTTTATTTAGGCCCCTTTTTATTGGTGTGGGTAATAGTCGCAATCGTTTTGTCGTTAGCGCTTATACCAATTACACAAATTAACTGATCATTTTTCATGTGCTAAACGAATGATAGCTACGTTATTTATTTTCTATGTAGAATAACTACATACGTAAATAAATGCCTTGCTCTTCTGGCGCAGTGGCAGTCTGAATATTTATCTCCGCTCTTGCGTTGACCGATTGCGTGATTGTTGCTAGCGCATCACCAGCTGACTTTGCTGTATCTACACTACCAGCGACCAAGTGCGGACTCTCGCTATAAGTAGATGGTGGACAAGCGACGTATTGTGACGGCAACGTTATTCGATACAAATTAAGCGGCTATTATATTGCCTTTTAGTTATTAAGGATGCGGCTGGCTGGCGCGCTTATCGGATTAGTTGTTTGGCGGATAAAGGAAATTTTGTTAAGATCACGTCATTGTTTATAAAAGAAATTCATGCCTTGCCAAATTCAATACCAAATCCCGCTAGTGGAACGCCAATTAGCGTTCAAGAGCAAGTTTCACAGCTGCAAAAACTGTCACATCAATGCATGCACCTTGATGGCATCAAGTTGCGGGCGCGGCTGCGCAATCTAAAAAAGATAAAACAACCAGCCCGTCAACAAGCGACGCTTGATAAGATAAAGTTAAATTGCGAGCAGGCAATAAGTAAATACACCCAACGTGGCGCCAGTGTCCCTGAAATAACCTTTCCACAGCAGCTCCCGGTCAGTCAGTTAAAGGATAAGATCGCCCAGGCTATTTGTGAGAACCAAGTGGTTATTGTCGCCGGTGAGACCGGTTCAGGTAAAACAACACAATTGCCCAAAATATGCATGGAATTGGGACGAGGGCAAAAAGGACTGATTGGCCATACACAACCGCGGCGAATTGCAGCGCGCAGCGTTGCAGAGCGTATTGCCAGTGAACTAGATACTGAATTAGGTCAGACCATAGGCTTTAGGGTTCGCTTTGCCGATAAGCTAAATGATAACAGTCTCGTGAAGCTAATGACTGATGGTATTTTACTCGCTGAAATTGCCCACGACCCGTTTTTAAACCGCTACGATACGATTATTATCGATGAGGCTCATGAACGTAGTTTAAATATCGACTTCTTGCTGGGCTATCTTAAACGTTTGCTCCCCAAGCGCCCAGACCTAAAGATTATCGTTACCTCAGCAACCATCGATACCCCCCGTTTTTCAGAGCACTTTAACAATGCTCCTGTGATTGAGGTGAGCGGCCGTACGTTCCCGGTAGAAGTGCGCTACCACCTTGATGAACACAACAGCGATAAAGACCAGCTACAGTCCATTTTTGATGCGGTTGACGAATTAGTGGCTGAAGGCCCGGGTGATATCCTGATCTTTATGAATGGCGAACGTGAAATTCGTGACACCAGCGATGCGTTAGCCAAGCGAAAACTTGCCAACACCGACATATTACCGTTATACGCGCGGCTTAGTTACGCTGAGCAGTCAAAAATATTTAAGAGCAGTCATAAACGCCGTATCGTATTAGCCACCAATGTTGCCGAAACATCACTGACCGTGCCTGGAATTCGCTATGTCATTGATCCGGGCACTGCGCGTATCAGTCGCTATAGTTACCGAACAAAAGTCCAGCGCTTGCCGATTGAAAAAGTGTCCCAAGCTAGTGCCAATCAACGTAAAGGTCGTTGTGGACGTGTTGCAGAAGGTATTTGCATTCGTTTGTACAGCGAAGCAGATTTTGATGCTCGGTCACCGTTTACCGATCCGGAAATTTTACGGACCAATTTAGCCTCGGTTATTTTACAAATGGTATCGTTAGGACTGGGTAATATTGAAGCGTTTCCATTTATACAACCACCCGATAGTCGTAATATTAATGATGGTATTCGCTTGCTTGAAGAAATTGGCGCATTATCAAAGGAGCATGCCAATGGCAAAAATGAAGGCAATGCTCAATTAAGTTTATCGACGATTGGTAAGCAGATATCTACCTTGCCTATTGATCCTCGTTTAGCGCGCATGGTTATTGAAGCAAAGGACAATGGCGCGTTAAAGCAATTGTTGATAATTACCGCCGCGCTAAGTATTCAAGATCCACGAGAACGCCCTCTAGAGGCGCAACAAAAGTCAGACCAAGCGCATCAACGTTTTGTTGATAAGACCTCTGATTTTATCACCTTTGTTAATTTGTGGGAGCACCTGCAAGAGCAACAGAAATTATTATCTAACTCGCGCTTTCGCAAGATGTGCCGAGAGCAATTTTTAAATTATATGCGAGTCCGCGAATGGCAAGATCTTTACGCGCAGTTAGAACAAGTGCTCAAAGAGCAGGGCATAGAGACACATGACAATGAAGCCAATTGGGATAATGTTCATCAAAGTATTTTATCGGGCTTATTGAGCCATATCGGCTTTAAAGAAAATAACAACGAGTTTGCGGGCGCACGGAATAGCAAGTTCTTCGTATTTCCTGGCTCGGCATTGAGTAAAAAGCCACCTAAATGGCTAATGGTCTCAGAATTAGTTGAAACATCACGCTTGTTTGGCCGTGTTGCGGCAAAAATTGATCCAGCGTGGATAGAACCACTTGCGGGAAATCTTGTAAAGAAAAGCCATAGCGAGCCTCATTTTGAAAAGAAGCAGGGTCGGGTCGTTGCCTTCGAGCAGGTGAGCTTGTTCGGTGTAGTTATTGTTACTAAGCGTAAGGTCGATTATGCGCCAATTAAACCGATTGAAGCCCGTGAAATTTTCATTCGCCAGGGATTGGTTGAAGGTGAATTGGCGATTAAGCATAAGTTTTATCGTCAGAACTTAAAGTTAGTTGAGCAAGTTGAAGAGCTTGAGCACAAATCTCGTCGCCGCGATATTCTTATCGATGAGGAAGATCTGTTTGGCTTTTATGATGAAAAATTGCCACAGCATATTTGTAGTGAAGCACTGCTAACGAGCTGGTGGCGAAAAACAGAAAAGAACACTCCGACGTTGCTAGATTTCGATCTCGAACAGTTGATCCGCGATGATGCAACTCGGGTCAGTAAAAACGATTTCCCGGATAAATGGCAGCAAGGTAATTTAACCTTCAAGCTCAGCTATCACTTTGAACCGGGAGATGAGGATGACGGTGTTAGTGTTCATATTCCTATTGAGTTGCTTAATCAAGTCACTAGCGCTGATTTTGACTGGCAGGTTTCTGGCCTTCGTGAAGAGAAGGTGATTGCACTAATCAAGTCTTTGCCGAAATCAATTCGTCGAAACTTTGTGCCTGCCCCCAACTATGCAACGGCCTGTATTGATGCAATGCCTGTGATGCAAGGCACCCTGATTGACGCGATGGCAAAGCAGTTATTGCGGATGTCAGGTGTCCGCATTGACAAAGAGAGCTGGGATCTGGCTCAACTGACACCCCATCTGTTGATTAATTTTAAAGTGGAACAAGGGGTTGGCCGTAAAACTAAACTGATAAAGCAGGGCAGAGATTTGGCACAGCTTCAGGCACAGCTAAGTGGACAGGTGTCTAAATCGCTGGTTAAAGTGGCAGATGAAGGCATAGAGAAACAAGGCTTAACCCAGTGGGATTTTGGCAAATTACCAACAAGTTATACCTCTAAGCGCGGTCAATTTGAAGTTAAAGCCTATCCGGCGCTAGTTAAAGCGAAAGAGAGCGTTGAGATAAAGCTATTTGATGATCCGGCTCAGGCCAAAGCAACACATGCTGTGGGCCTACGTGAGTTATTGCGTTTAAATGTACCATCGCCTATCGCTCATATGCAGCGCACATTGCCCAATAAAGCGAAGCTTGGCTTGTATTATCATGGTTTTGGTCAAGTCAATGTGCTAATCGATGACATTATCGCCGCGGCGGTGGATGCGATTGTTGCAAAAAGTGGCATTGAAACAACGGATGAGCACTCTTTTAATAAGCTGCGAGATGTGGTGCGCACCGAACTTGCTGATTGTGTTGTAGATATTGCGCAAAAAGTAGAGACTAGCCTTAGTCTACTCAATGGCATTAATAAGAAGCTTAAAGGGAAAGTATCCCTTGATATGGTGATGGCCCATGGTGATATTAAGGCGCAGCTAGAGGGGTTAATCTTCAAAGGTTTTGCCAGCGAACTTGGTAGTGAACGCCTGGATGACCTACCGCGTTATCTTAAAGCCATTGAACGCCGCCTGGAGAAACTCCCAGTTGATCCCAATAAAGATCGTGTAGTGACCATTGGTATTTCAAATGTGGTTAAGGAATATCAAGCGCTATTAAATAAAATACCGAAGAATAGCCAAATTCCGCAGGGCCTGAAGGAAGCTCGTTGGATGATCGAAGAGCTACGGGTGTCGATGTTTGCACAAACATTAGGCACTAAATTCCCTGTTTCTGAAAAGCGTGTTAAGCAACAGCTGGCGTTAATCAAAAAAGAGTTATAATGCAAAGAACCATTAGCAAATCATTAAGGAAGCTTACTATGAAAAGTTTAGTCAAACTCGCTGGCATTTTGCTTATCGGCATCAGCAGTACCCTGGCACAGGCAACGGATTTGAAAGTCGGTGACATGGCGCCAGATTTTAAATTGCAAGCAACGAATGGTAAAACCTATCAGTTAAGCCATTTTCGTGGCCGTCAAGCAGTTGTACTTGCGTGGTACCCGATGGCGAATACACGGGGTTGTACAATTGAATGTTTATCCTTGGTTAAAGATGGCGGCTTGATCCGTCAGTTTGATGTGAGCTATTTTATGGCCAGTGTTGATCCGCTGGAAGATAACCTGGATTTCGCCAAGAAAACCAAGGCCGATTTTCCAATGTTAAGCGATCCTAGCAAAGAAACTGCGAAAGCTTATGACGTGCTGAATTTATTTCGTGTTGCCTCTCGCGTAACGTTTTATATCGACAAAGCGGGGCGTATCGCCAAGATAGATGATGATATTACCCCGAAAACGGCGGCGCAGGATATTGCAAACACGCTAAAAGCATTAGGCATGCAACCGCGTTAAAAGATGCTTAAGTAAATAGAAATTGTCAGGGACACCAGCTAAGCCGGTGTCCCTTTTTCTTATTTGAATGTGTTTGCTAGGTATTGATAGACGGTACGGATACCAAACGCTTCGCCACCAATCGGGCGGCCGCTTAGTTTGCGATTATTCCAAGCCATAATATCAAAATGCAGCCAGTTAGGGTGCGCCTTGGTAAAATGCTGCAGATAAAGCGCAGCCGTGATGTGTCCGCCAAATGGACCTGCGGCACAGTTCGTCATATCAGCGACTTCACTTTTAAGCATTGACTGGTATGGCTTATGTAACGGCATATTCCATACCGGATCGCTATTGGTTTCGCCAATAGACATTAAATCAACAGCAACGCTTTTATCTGTTGAGAAAAAACCAGGTAACTCTGTACCAAGAGCAACACGCATCGCACCGGTGAGTGTTGCAAAATCGATTAGCATTTCGGGTTCATCGTTAATGGCTTCACTAATCGCATCACATAATACCAAACGCCCTTCAGCGTCAGTATTGTCAATTTCAACTGTTGTGCCACTGCGCGTGGTGATCACATCTCCCGGCCGCATGGCGTTAGCGGATACGGCGTTTTCAACCGCAGGAACTAACACCCGTAATCTCACCGGAAGTTTGTTTGCCATGATAAGATGCGCAAGCCCTAATACGTGAGCCGAACCTCCCATATCTTTTTTCATATAGCGCATGCCGGCTGCAGGCTTAAGATCTAACCCACCACTATCAAAACAGACACCCTTACCAACTAAGGTTACTTTAGGTGCAGATTCATCACCCCATATTAAGTCAACTAATTGTGGTTTGTTGTCGCTAGCACGGCCAACCGCATGAATAGTTGGGTAATTGTGTTCTAATAAGTCATCGCCAATAATTTGCGTAACTTCCCCGCCAAATTGCTCTGTTAAATGTACGGCACATTGGGCGATATCTTGAGGCATCATATCGGCGGCAGGGGTATTAACCATGTCACGTACCAGCGCTGTAGCGCTTGCTTCAATATTTGCTGTGTTAACGATGTCCTCATCCCCAATTGCTAACGTTGGTAGCGTTGATTTGTTAGCCTTGTAACGTTCAAAGCGGTAACAGCCGGCTAGCCAGGCGAATGCCAGTGCCTTTTGGCTTGCCTGTTCTGGCTCTAATTTGTAGTGCCCTGATGGTAGCAGCGCAGGTAAGTCACCGATTGAAAAGTAATCACTGATATCTTCAACACAGAATAAAGCCAATTTGATTGAACCTTGTGGGCTCGGCAGTAGGCTTAACCCCGCGCCTTCATAACCACTGGTTGCTAACCAATTGTTGCTAAAGCTATCTTGAGTGTCTAACCATGATTGATATTCGCTTGTTGGTAATATAATTAACGGGATGGCGTTTGTTGTATTTGTAGTTAGCTGCATTGAACAAGCTTCCTTTGTTTTGGTGGCATGATAGGTGAAGATGCCCATTAGTATAACGTGACGGTAACCGCCATTCGAGCCATTTAGGCCACTTAAACTAAAGTAATTAAGGCACTAGCTCACAAAGCGAAGGATTATTACTCCGTTAGGGGTGCTTCTACTGTTTGTTTAGGTATAATGCCGCCTTTACCAATCATTGATGAATCGCTATGACTACTTTTGCCGCATTAGGTTTGAACAAAACCTTACAAGCCAATATTAAACGTTTAGGTTACAAAGAACCGACGTATATACAGGAACACTCTATTGGTGCCGTATTATCAGGCGCTGATACTTACGCTATTGCGCCAACAGGTACTGGTAAAACAGCTGCGTATTTATTGCCTACTTTGCAAGAATTGAGTCAAACGGATAATAGCGAGATGCAAGTACGACCAATCCGTGGTTTGTATTTGGTACCTACGCGCGAATTAGCACAGCAGGTCCACGACTCTATTAATGTTTACGGTAAGGATCTTGGTTTGCGTACCATTAGTTTATTTGGTGGCGTACGCATTGAATCACAAATCAATCGATTTAAGCGCGGTGCAGATATCATCGTAGCTACGCCAAAACGATTAATCGATCTGGTAAAGAAAAACGCGATCTCACTTAATGCCATCGAACATTTTGTAATGGATGAAGCGGATCGCCTTGTGAGCATGGGTATAGTGCAAGAACTACGTACAATTTTAGAGACTATCCCTAAAAAGGCGCAAAAAGTGGTCTTTTCTGCCACTGATTCCAAAGCGCTAGAAAAATTTAGTAAAGCGAATCAAAGTAATGTTAAGTCAGTAAAGAGTGAAGCTAAATCACCGGCATTAACTAAGATCGTCCATACCATGTATCGCACCTTCCGGGATGATAAGAATAAAACCTTGTGTCGCCTGCTTGATATGCTTGATTGCGACAAAGCGTTAATTTTTGTACGTACTAAAAATGACGTAAATCATTTAACCGACTTGTTAAACAACAATGGATTTAGCAGTGCTGGCTTGCATAACGAAATTCCGCAAAAAAAGCGCCAAGAACGCTTGGCGGCTTTTAAACAAGGTGAGGTTAAATACCTTGTGGCGACTGATATTGTTTCACGTGGTATTGATATTGACGATCTGTACTACGTTATTAACGTGGATTTACCCGTTAACTGCAATGATTATATTCACCGTGTTGGGCGTACCGCACGTACCGCAAAGACACACCTTCGTTCGAAGAAGGTATTAAGTGATAAAGCGAGCAAGCAAGCATTTTCAAAAGATGTTGCCACTAAAAAGCATCATGATGACTATTCGGCACCTGCCAAGGTAGTTAAGGATATTCAAGGTCACGTCTTCTCCTTAGTGTGTCCAGAACAAGAACGCCTGTTGCCGAAAATCATCAATGCTGTCGGAAAAGATATCAAATTAGAAGCGCTGCCTTGGTAAGTCAAGCAATGAACTCGTGATTGATATGAGCCGCTGTTTTGCAACAGCGGTTTTTTTTGCTCTTAAATTACCCGTTAAAGGAAAATTATTAAAATGCATCTGATTCTTTAATTATCCCCATCTAATGTCTTTATTGAGTTAACTGATTCACAAAAATGCTCGATTGCCTTATTTGTAACCAATTATTGGTGTTTTTTAGTCTAAATTCTCTGTTTAGGGGATTGGCAGAAGGTATTTACACTGGCATTATAAGTTTTCACCGAAAAGTAATAAAATTACATAAATCGAAATTTGAGGAATATGATGGATTCGCTAACACTATCGCCAATTACTGCTGTCAATGGCACTGTAAATTTACCGGGTTCTAAGAGTCTGTCTAACCGTGCACTATTATTGGCGGCATTAGCCCATGGTGAAACAACGATTAAAAATCTTTTAGATAGTGATGATATTCGTCATATGCTAGATGCGTTAAAGTCTCTAAATGTTAACTATTCACTTAACGATGATCGAACAGAATGTGTGTTGCAAGGTAATGGTGGACCATTAAACTTTGACGGCGCCGTTGAGTTATTTTTAGGTAACGCCGGTACAGCGATGCGCCCGCTGTGTGCGGCTTTGTGTCTAGGGGAAGGGCAGTTTACATTAACGGGTGAGCCGCGAATGTCAGAGCGTCCTATCGATTCTCTGGTCGATGCACTTAGGGATATGGGCTGTGATATCTCCTATCATGATTACCCGGGTTTTCCACCGGTAACGATAAAAGGCACTGGCCTAAACGGTGGCATCGTAAAAATTGATGGCTCAGTATCTAGTCAATTCTTAACCGCATTTTTAATGGCTGCACCGTTGGCATCAGGTGACATTGAGATTGAAATCGTTGGCGAATTAGTATCAAAACCCTACATCGAAATTACCTTAGATTTAATGAAGAAATTTGGTGTCGATGTAAAACATGAAAATTTACAACATTTTTCTATTAAAGGCGGCCAAACATACCAGTCTCCGGGCGTTGTTCACGTTGAGGGCGATGCTTCTTCTGCGAGTTACTTCCTTGCCGCAGCCGCTATCAAGGGTGGGAGTGTTACTGTAACAGGCGTTGGTAGTGATTCAGTGCAAGGAGACAAACATTTTGCCGACGTGCTTGAAGAGATGGGCGCCGAGGTAATATGGGATGCACATGCTATTACGGTACGCGCTAAGGAACTTAAAGGCGTCGACTTAGACATGAACCATATTCCTGATGCGGCGATGACCATTGCCACTACGGCGCTCTTTGCCACTGGCCCAACGTCGATTCGTAATATCTATAACTGGCGCGTGAAAGAAACCGATCGTTTACATGCGATGGCGACAGAGCTGCGCAAAGTCGGTGCTACCGTAGATGAGGGCCACGATTACATCACTATCAACCCGCCTGCAAAACTACAGCATGCGGCTATTGATACTTATAATGATCACCGTATCGCGATGTGTTTTTCCTTAGTTGCACTTAGCGACACTGCGGTGACCATCAACGATCCAGGCTGTACAGCGAAAACATTCCCAACATACTTTGAGTGTTTTAAGTCGATCTGTTAATTGTGATTCAAATCAAACTGCGTTCTTGTAAATATTAAATAAACGTTAATTTTATGTTTATTGATACCATCTCCAGCAAACCTATTGTAGAATACGCCCCGAAATTTTAGGGGCGGAATTCATTTTTAAAATAATCTCAATGACAACAAATGACGGATTTTGCCACCTAGTGTATTGCCTAGTTAGGAGTAAAGAATGACTGAAAACTTATCAGTGATCACGATAGATGGCCCAAGTGGGGCAGGGAAAGGGACCATTGCTAGACTATTAGCCGACAAGTTAGGCTGGCAGTTACTTGATAGTGGTGCAATTTATCGTGTGCTGGCACTCGCAGCTATTCATCATAATGTAGCGTTAGACAACGAAGAAGCACTAACTCCCTTGGCGGGACATTTAGATGTGCGCTTTGTCAGTGATTCAGATTCGGGTGCAATAAAAGTAATACTCGAAGGTGAAGATGTGACCAGAGACATTCGTAGCGAGAAAGTTGGCAATAGCGCCTCTAAAGTTGCTGCTTTTCCGCGTGTTCGTGAAGCACTATTAAGACGCCAACGTGCATTTTTAACTGGTGAAGGGCTGATTGCCGATGGCCGTGATATGGGAACCATTGTATTCCCTCAGGCGCCAGTCAAATTTTTCTTAACCGCTAGCGCCCAAGAACGCGCGCAGCGCCGCTATAACCAGTTGCAAGAGAAGGGCTTTGATGCTAATATCCAATCCCTTTTAAGTGAGATTAGTGAGCGTGATGAGCGTGACCGCAACCGCAGTGTTGCTCCACTTGTTCCGGCTAATGATGCACTTTTAATTGATTCGACAGGACTGTCTATTGATGATGTATTAGCAAAAGTGGTTGAACACGCCGCTAATAGCATCGAAATATAAGACATATTGTCAAACTAACTCTATTACTCATTCATGGATG
This sequence comes from uncultured Gammaproteobacteria bacterium, assembly GCA_937139475.1. GTDB lineage: Bacteria > Pseudomonadota > Gammaproteobacteria > Enterobacterales > Psychrobiaceae > Psychrobium. The sequence goes on from CAKZQF010000101.1 coordinate 36,568, forward strand.
GAAGAGTATTAATTAACAACCCCGTATTCGCTGGATTGCGTGTATGGATTGAAAAAATGTGAATATAAACATGACTGAATCTTTTGCTCAACTGTTTGAAGAGTCTCTTCAAGAACTAGAAACCCGTCCAGGTTCGATCGTTAAAGGTACTGTTGTTCGTATCGAACGTGGTACTGTATTAGTAGACGCTGGTCTAAAATCTGAAAGCCCAATCTCTGCTGACCAATTCAAGAATGCACTAGGCGAACTAGAAGTATCTGTTGGCGATGTTGTTGATGTTGCTATCGACGCGATGGAAGATGGTTTCGGTGAAACTCAACTTTCTCGTGAAAAAGCTAAGCGTCACGAGTCTTGGGGCGTTCTTGAGAAAGCATTCGAAGAGCAAGAAACTATCGTTGGTGTTATCAACGGTAAAGTTAAAGGCGGTTTCACTGTTGAAGTTAACACAATCCGTGCTTTCCTACCTGGTTCATTAGTAGATGTACGTCCAGTACGTGACACTTCTCACCTTGAAGGTAAAGAATTAGAATTTAAAGTTATCAAGCTTGACCAAAAGCGTAACAACGTTGTTGTTTCTCGTCGTGCTGTTATCGAAACTGAAAACAGTGCAGAGCGTGAAGAGCTACTTGCTAACCTGCAAGAAGGTATCGAAGTTAAAGGTATCGTTAAGAACCTTACTGATTACGGTGCATTCGTTGATCTTGGCGGTATCGATGGCTTACTACACATCACTGACATGGCTTGGAAACGCGTTAAGCACCCAAGCGAAATCGTTGCAGTTGGTGACGAAATTAACGTTCGCGTACTTAAGTACGATCGTGAGAAGACTCGTGTTTCTCTAGGTCTTAAGCAAATGGGTGAAGATCCATGGGTATCAATCGCTGGTCGTTTCCCAGAAGGCACTAAGCTTACTGGTCGCGTAACTAACCTAACTGATTACGGTTGTTTCGTTGAAATCCAAGAAGGCGTTGAAGGTCTAGTTCACGTTTCAGAAATGGATTGGACTAACAAAAACATCCACCCATCTAAAGTTGTTAGCTTGGATGACACTGTGGAAGTTATGGTTCTTGACATCGATGAAGAGCGTCGTCGTATTTCTCTTGGTCTTAAGCAATGTATTGCTAACCCATGGTCAGAGTTCTCTTCTAAGTTCGCTAAAGGCGATCGTGTTTCTGGTAAGATCAAATCAATCACTGATTTCGGTGTATTCATTGGTCTTGACGGTGGCATCGACGGTCTTGTTCACCTATCTGACATTTCTTGGAATGTTGCTGGTGAAGACGCAGTTCGTGAATTCGCTAAAGGCGATGAAATCGAAGCGGTTGTACTTGCAGTTGACGCAGAACGTGAACGTATCAGCCTAGGTATTAAGCAATCTGAAGAAGATCCTTTCAATAACTACCTGTCAGAAAACAAAAAAGGTGCTATTGTTAAAGGTAAGGTAACTTCAGTTGACGCTAAAGGCGCTACAATTGAACTAGCTGATAGCGTTGAAGGTTACATCCGTGTAGCTGATATTTCACGTGACCGCATTGAAGATGCTTCTACTGAATTGTCTGAAGGTCAAGAAGTTGAAGCTAAGTTCGTTGGTGTAGACCGTAAGAACCGTGTTGTTAGCTTATCTATCCGTGCTAAGGATGAAGCTGAAGAGAAATCTGCAGTTGAAAGCGTAAACAATGCTGAAGAGAGCTTCTCTTCAAATGCAATGGCTGAAGCGTTCAAAAACGCAAACCGCGACTAATATAATATTATTGGGGCGTTTTGCAAAAAGCGCCTCGAAATATTTTACTAGTGAAAGCAAAAGGAAGGTTTATGACAAAGTCAGAATTAATCGAAAGGTTAGCGCTGAAACAGTTGCATCTATCAGCGAAAGATATCGAATCAGCAGTCAAAGACATGCTGGACTTAATGGCCAATACGCTTGCCGATGGCGATCGCATTGAGATCAGAGGTTTTGGTAGTTTTTCTCTGCATTACCGTGCGCCACGTGTTGGACGTAACCCTAAATCAGGCGAAACGGTTGATTTGGGATCAAAATACGTTCCTCACTTTAAGCCAGGTAAAGAGTTGCGCGAACGCGTCAATGCCAGTCTTAATGCATAAACGCATAGGTTTTATACCAATGTAGTTATACGCGATACAAAAAGTGACCCTCGGGTCACTTTTTTTATAGCTAAACTAAAGTAAATTATATCTAGTAACCCCCAGATATTTCTTGGATAATAGAGATATAGCAGATATTTGATATACTCGCTAAAAAGGAGCTTTTATGAAATCTGTATTTATTACCATGTTAGTGGTCATATGTTTTGTCGCAGCGATGATTTTTAGTGCCAATAATACGGCCTTAGTAAATATCAACTATTTTGTGGCGCAAGGTGATTTTAATATTAGTCACGTTATTGGCTTTGCATTTTTGTTAGGCTTCATCATTTGTTGGCTAATCTTTTTGTCTTTTTATATCACTTTGAAATTTCAACTTCGCTCAGCAAATAAAAAGCTAGCGCGATTAGAAACAAGTTTGGAAAAAGACAAGACAGCTGAAACCGACATAGTGGCAACAACTCCTGCCAATGTTTGAGTTATTGTTTTTACTGCTGCCTATAGCAGCAGGGTATGGTTGGTATATGGGGCGGCGCAGTGCAGGGCACCAACATCAACGAGATGCTAAGGACTATTCTAAAAACTATTTTGCTGGGTTAAATTACTTATTATCTGATCAGCCTGATAAAGCGGTCGATCAGTTCATCTCATTAGTAGAAGTTGATAGCGAAACAATCGAGACTCACCTCGCATTAGGTCGCTTGTTTAGGCAGCGAGGCGAGGTTGATCGTTCGCTACGGATACACCAAAACCTTTTAGCGCGACCTAACCTAACGCAGCAACAACGTGATAATGCATTGTATGAGTTAGGGAACGATTACCTGCAAGCAGGTCTACTTGATCGATGTCAGGCAATATTTAGTGATCTCGCTTCCAGTGAAGAGTTTGGTGAACGAGCGCTTAATCATCTGGTGTGCCTTTATCAAAAGACCAAAGAGTGGCGCTTGGCCATTAACGTTGTCAATCAATTGAAAAGACGTGGTAATGACTGCCTTACCAAATCATTGGCGCACTTTTATTGTGAGTTATATGAGGAAAATACCGAAAATCCAGATATTGGACTGTTGAAAAAAGCACTGCTAGTTGACGAAAACTGCGTGCGTGCAAGGCTGATATTGGGAAAGCATTATCTGGAGAACGAAAGGTTCGCGGAATGCCAACTGTTGGTTGACCAATTTCTGAATCAGGATATTGATTATTTTTGTGAAGCCATTGAGTTATTTACCCAGTGTTATCACCAAAGAAATCAGCAAGATCTATTGGTAGAGAAACTTGAACAAGCGCTACAAAAAGGCGCTGGGGTAGCGACTTTGATCGCTAAAATTGAGATAATACGTCCAAGTTTGTCACAAAACCAACTAGAGAAGCTCATTACAGAGCATTTAATCAGGCGCCCAAGCATCAGCGGGTTTTATAAGTTGATGGGCTATCAGCTTGAAGATGCTGAGGCTGGGCGAGCCAAACACAGCTTATCTCATTTGCGTTTACTCGTTGGTGAGCAATTAAAAATAAAGCCCAAATACCGTTGTAGTGGTTGTGGTTTTAGCGCGAAAAATATTCACTGGCAGTGTCCATCATGCCAAGGTTGGGGTGTGATCAAACCCATTCGAGGTCTTGATGGCGATTAAATTTAAGTAACTTATTCGGGGTTGCCACCCAATAACGTAGAACAGTAAAGGAAAAACATGAGCAATCAATCAAAAGTCTGTGTTGCATTAGATTTTGACAATAAAGAAAAAGCATTAGCGTTTGTTAACAGCATAGATCCAAATAGCTGTCGCCTAAAGGTGGGCAAAGAAATGTTTACCTATTTTGGCCCTGAGTTTGTTAAGGCATTGGTTGATAAAGGTTTCGATGTATTCCTCGATTTAAAATTCCATGATATTCCGAACACGGTAGCAAAAGCCGTAGCGGCCGCTGCTGAATTAGGTGTGTGGATGGTAAACGTCCATGCCAGTGGTGGTGAGAAAATGATGCGTGCTGCCAAAGCATCGCTAGCGCCTTATGGTGACAAAGCACCGCTGTTAATAGCCGTCACGGTATTGACCAGCATGGAGCAAAGCGAATTACCATTGATTGGTGTACAGGCACCATTAGATGAACATGTAAAGCGTCTGGCAACCTTAACTAAAGACTGTGGCCTTGATGGTGTTGTGTGTTCAGCGCAGGAAGCAAGTGTGTTAAAAGCACTGCTTGGCCAAGAGTTTAAACTGGTTACTCCTGGTATTAGACCGAGTGGTAGTGCAGTGGGTGACCAAAAACGCATTATGACACCAGAGCAGGCCGTAGCCGCGGGCAGTGATTACCTTGTGGTCGGACGTCCTATTACACAGTCTGAACAACCGGCCAGTGTATTGTCAGATATTAATCAATCGCTAGCTATAAATTAAGCTAATTCAATTAGATAAAAAGCTCCCAAATGTTTTTGGGGGCTTTTTTTTTGCGTGGTCTTTTTTAAAATGAAGCGTTAGGTTAAACGCATGTTTAAAATAAATTCTGATTTGGGCTTATTTGGCTTAACAAAGCTTTACAAATTTGGTATAAAATAAAACAACTGTTTTAAAAGAGCGTTTAGTTGCTCGAGTCTGCTAAGGATAACGATACAATGACCGAATTTAAGCCACCGCTAGAAGATATGAGCTTCTTGCTAAAGAATGTATTTAATGTTGAACAATTATGGCAGGGCATACCGGCTCTAGCAGAAGCTGTCGATGTTGATACCGCTGAAGCCATTCTTGAGGAAGCTGGTAAGTTGGCAAGCACGCTAATAGCCCCGCTAAACCGTAGTGGCGATGAAGAAGGCGCTAAATGGGATGATGGGGTTGTAACAACGCCCGCTGGCTTTAAAGAAGCGTTCGCTACCTTTGCTGAAGGTGGTTGGGGCGGTCTTTGTGGTGATCCTGAGTTTGGTGGTATGGGCATGCCAAAGATGCTAGGCGTTTTATTTGATGAAATGATGTATGCATCTAATAGTTCATTCACACTCTATCCAACGCTGACCTCTGGCGCATGTTTGGCACTGAACGCACATGGTAGTGATGAATTAAAAAATGAATACTTGCCAAACCTATACAGTGGCCGTTGGTCAGCTTCAATGTGTTTGACTGAACCACACAGTGGTACAGATCTAGGCTTGATTCGCACTAAAGCTGTACCTAACGATGAAGGTAGCTATGATATTTCTGGGACCAAAATCTTCATCACCGGTGGTGAACATGATCTTAATGAGAACATTATCCACTTAGTGCTTGCCAAACTGCCAGATGCAGCACCAGGCGCACGTGGTATTTCATTGTTCTTGGTACCAAAAATTAATGTTGAAAATGACGAGTTAACAACGCCCAATAACGTCTCTTGTGGTTCGATCGAACACAAAATGGGAATCAAAGCATCATCAACTTGTGTGATGAATTTCGATGAATCAAAAGGTTATCTCATTGGTGAAGCAGGTAAGGGCCTTGCATGCATGTTCACGATGATGAACTACGAGCGTTTATCGATCGGTATCCAAGGTATCGGTTGTGGCGAAATGGCGTATCAAGGCGGCGCTGAATATGCAAAAGAGCGCTTGCAAAGTAAAGGTGTTGGCCCATTACGTGATAAAACCAAAGATGCAGATCCAATCGTAGTACATGGTGACGTTCGCCGTATGCTACTTACTGCACGTGCCAATAATGAAGGTAGCCGAGCCTTTGCACTTTACATTGCCAAACAGCTAGATGTTGCTAAATTTAGCAATGAGCCAGAACAGGTTGCCAAAGCGAATTCGTTAGTAGCCTTATTAACGCCAGTGGCAAAAGCGTTCTTTACCGATTTAGGCTTTGAGTCCACGGTATTGGGCCAGCAAGTGTATGGCGGCCATGGCTACATTCGCGAATGGGGCATGGAGCAGTTAGTACGTGACGTACGCATTGCGCAAATTTATGAAGGTACAAATGGTATTCAAGCACTAGATTTAATTGGCCGTAAAGTCGCTGCAAACCAAGGACAAGACTACAACGTCTTCTCTGATGAAGTGAAAGCGTTTATTAGTACCTTTGAATCTAGCGCACAGGCAGACAACCTTCGTCTGGTGGCCATGGTTGAGCAATTGAAAACCTCGATTGCGTCGTTAGACGAACTAACCCAAATCATTTTGGAGCGTTCAGGTGACGGTAATGAACTTAATGGCAATGCTGTTGATTATCTAAACGCATTTGGTTACGCATCGTTTGCGTATATGTGGTGTATGACCTCATTAAGCGCTGTCGAAGCACAAGCAAGTAGCGATAATCCATACTTTGAAAACAAGTTAACGGTTGCGGAATTCTTCTTCGCCCGCCTATTACCTAAACAACAAGCTTATACCAATTCGATTAAAGCTGGTGTCGAATCTATCATGGCAATGCCAAACGATATGTTCTAGTTTTAATTTGCAAGGTACAAGCGCGCAGCCTATGCTGCGCGCTTTTTTATGCGCAACTAACGGCTTCGTAGTCCGGCGTTTGCGAGCAAAACTGTGCTATTTTCCATGTTTTTTTAGTCCCACCGTTGAAAACCAAAATAACTACCCCATCTATTTATTTATGACGCATTAAAGTGCAATTAGTATCAACCAAACGGAGTTAAGCATGTCTGCAACAACCCAAACTCATGGCTTTCAAACGGAAGTAACTCAATTATTACAACTGATGATCCATTCACTGTATTCTAATAAAGAAATCTTTTTACGTGAATTGGTATCAAATGCAGCAGATGCTGCAGATAAATTACGTTTTAAAGCACTGGAGAATAATGCTCTTTACGAAGGTGATGGTGAACTGAGAGTTCGCGTGAGCTTTGATAAAGAGGCCGGTACCATTACGATAAGTGATAATGGCATTGGTATGAATCGCGATGATGTTATCGAACATCTTGGTACGATCGCTAAATCAGGTACTGCAGAATTTTTCTCAAACCTCTCTGGTGACGAAGCAAAAGACAGTCAACTAATCGGTCAATTCGGTGTTGGTTTTTACTCTTCATTTATTGTGGCGGACCGTGTAACGGTTAATACCCGTAAAGCGGGTGAGGCTGCTGATCAGGGTGTTCGCTGGGAATCGGAAGGCAAGGGCGAGTTTGACCTTACTCCAATTACCAAAACAGAGCGCGGTACAGAAATCATTTTACATTTGATGGAAGCGGAAGAAGAGTTCTTAAATGATTACCGATTGAAACAGGTTATCGGAAAGTATTCTGACCATATTTCAGTTTCTGTAGAAATGTTCAATCAAGAAGTACCTGAAGTTGAAGTAGAAGATGGCGAAAATACGCCAGCTGTACCTGCTCACTGGGCTCCGGTAAACAAAGCGACTGCGCTGTGGACTTTAAGCAAGTCTGAGTTAAAAGACGAAGAATACAACGAGTTTTACAAACACGTTGCGCATGACTTTGAAGATCCACTAACCTGGGCACATAACAAGGTTGAAGGTAAACTGGAATATACGAGTCTACTTTACATTCCAAGCCGTGCGCCATGGGATATGTATAATCGTGAATCAGCCTCAGGCCTAAAATTATACGTTCAACGTGTATTTATTATGGATGACGCTGAGCAATTTATGCCTGCATACCTACGCTTTGTTAAAGGCTTGGTTGACTCTAACGATTTACCTTTGAATGTTTCTCGTGAAATTCTACAAGAGAACAAAGTAACACAAGCGATGCGCAGTGGTTGCACTAAGCGCGTGTTACAAATGCTAGAAAAACTCGGTAAAAAAGATAGCGATAAGTACCAAAAATTCTGGAAAGAGTTTGGTCAGGTGCTTAAAGAAGGCCCAGCAGAAGATTCTGTGAATAAGGAAGCTATCGCTAAGCTACTACGTTTTGCATCGACGCATAACGATACTGCAGAGCAAACTGTATCGCTGCCTGATTACATCGAACGTATGCCGGAAGACCAAGAATCTATTTACTATATTACTGCAGATAGTTTCGCAGCGGCTAAAAACAGCCCGCACCTTGAGCAACTACGTAGCCGTGGATTCGAAGTATTATTACTTTCTGATCGTATTGACGAATGGTTAATGAGCCACCTAACAGAGTTTGATTCTAAGCAGCTGCAATCAGTGGTTAAAGCGGACTTAGACTTAGGCGAACTAGACGAAGAAACGAAAGAAAAGCAAGCAGCAACAGATAAAGAATTTGAATCCGTTGTTACACGCATCAAAGAAGTGCTTGGTGATGAAGTAAAAGATGTTCGCGTATCGCACCGCTTAACTAACACACCAAGTTGTATCGTATCTGATGGTCAAGATATGACGAGTCAAATGATTAAACTGATGGAAGCCGCTGGTCAGCCAGTTCCTGAAACCAAATTCATTTTTGAATTCAACCCTGAGCATACACTGGTTAAGCACCTTGCCGATGAACAAGATGAAGCGCGATTTGGTAAGTGGGTCGATGTATTATATCGTCAAGCGCAGCTTTCAGAGCGCGGATCATTAGAAGACCCAGCAGGATTCATTAATAAAATGAATGAGCTGATGCTAGATTTAGCTAAAGCATAAAGAAAAACTTCGATTAAAGGCCCTTGCAGCAATGTCAGGGCCTTTTTTTTGGGGCACTGTTTGGGTGGCTTCTACGCTTAGCAGCTAAGTCTATTGCCTGGAAAAATCTTGTTACACCTTAATTTATTATTTCTATTTAAACTCATCTAGATAAGTTATTTTCTTGATAGAACTGCGCTACACTCGATTGGTTATTAACCAATGGAAGCTGTGATGAAAATAACAACAAAAACACTCGGTTGTATACTTGCCCCTACAATTTTTGTAGCGGGTTGTACAAGTAATCAAATAAAACCAAATGACGTTGTCTCAGACGTCGCGACCCCTATAGCGCCAATCGCAAAAAAGGTGCCATTTGTGATTGAAACCCACGGTCATAAACGCACAGACAATTATTATTGGATGCGTGATGATCAGCGTAAAGATCCCGAGATCCTAGCGCATTTAATGGCGGAAAATAAGTTTACAAGTGAAACACTAGCGCACACCGAATCATTACAACAAACGCTGTTTAATGAGATTAAAGGCCGCATGGTAAAGGATGATAATTCTGTACCAATTAAGCGGGGAAATTTCTATTACTCCAGTGAGAATTCCGGCGATAGTGAATATCCTGTTCATGTGCGCGCCGATGATTTTTCAGGCGCTAACAAAACGGTGCTGCTTGATGTCAATGTATTAGCTAAAGCACACGACTACTTTGCCGTCAGTGGGTTGAGTGTTAGCCCTAATGAAAATATGCTGGCCTATGGTCAAGATACACTTAGCCGCCGGATATACACCATCATGTTCAAGGATTTAGTCACTGGCGAGTTGTTAAAAGATACATTGACAGGGACCAGCGGTCGAACAGTTTGGGGGAACGACAACAAAACGGTTTACTATATTAAAAAGGATCCGCAAACGTTATTGGGCTATCAAGTTTATCGCCACCATTTAGGACAGCCACAAAGCAATGATGAGCTGGTCTACGAAGAAACAGATAAATCTTATTATACTGGTATCTGGAAATCTAAAGATGGCTCAACAATCTTTATTGGCCACGACAGCACCGAGGCGAGCGGTGTTTCTTTAATTGATGCAAACGATCCGAAGGCTAAACCTGTACGTGTTATCCCTCGTCAACATGGTCATGAATATTCAGTTGCCAAGCTTAACGACGATTTTTATATTAGCACCAATTGGAATGCGACAAACTTCCGCCTGATGAAGGCGACAAAAGGGGACTTGCATGATCAAAGTAAATGGCAAGATGTGGTTCCGGCGAATGCCAATGTTAAGCTAAACGACTTCGAGTTGTTTAACGACCACCTTGTTTATAATCAGCGTGACACCGGAATATCTAAAATCACCGTACGCACGTTATCATCGGGTAAGGAACGTCAATTAACTTTCAATGATCCAGCGTTTCGTGTGAGCTTATACGGAAACAATGAGCTTGGTCTGGATAAAATTCGTCTTTATTATTCAAGTATGACAACCCCGGGGTCGCATTATGATTATGCGCTCAATGGCAACAGCAGAGATCTATTGAAGCAAACTAAGGTGTTAGGGGACTTTAATGCTGAAAATTATAAATCAGAGCGTTTGATGATCAAGGCTCGCGATGGTGTGGACGTACCCGTTTCGCTTGTTTATCGAAAAGATAAGTTTAACAAAGACGGCGCTAACCCGTTATTACAATATGCCTATGGTTCTTATGGCTCAACGCGAGACCCATCATTCTCCCTAACTCGTTTAAGTCTGCTCGACCGAGGTTTTGTCTACGCCATTGCCCATACTCGTGGTTCGCAAATGCTTGGTCGTCCATGGTATGAAGATGGTAAAAAGCTGACTAAAATGAATACCTTTAACGATTTTATTGACGTTACCAAGGGCCTAGTTGCAAAAGGGTATGGCAATAAAGACAACATCTTTGCCTCTGGCGGCAGCGCTGGTGGACTGTTAATGGGTGCTGTGATTAACATGGCTCCAGAACTTTACAATGGCGTCGCGGCGTCAGTGCCTTTTGTTGACGTTGTTACCACCATGTTGGATGAAAGTATCCCGTTAACTACCAATGAGTTTGACGAGTGGGGCAACCCTAAGGACAAAGTCTATTACGATTATATGTTGTCTTATTCACCGTATGATCAAGTTAAAGCACAGGATTATCCGAACTTGTTAGTGACAACTGGTCTGCATGATTCACAAGTACAATACTTTGAACCAATGAAGTGGGTAGCAAAACTACGTGAATATAAAACCGATAATAATACCTTGGTATTTAAAACGGACATGGAGTCAGGCCATGGCGGTGCATCGGGACGATTCAAGCGAATTAATCGTTCGGCATTACAGTACGCATTTTTCCTCGACCATGTGAAAAAATAAGCCACGACTAGCTCGCTTGGTGTACGTCGGGCGAGCTAATTGTGTAATGCACTATATAAGGAAAGCAGTTAATGGTTATCACTACATCACCAAGACTAACGATAGAGAGACTTAGCCATAGTGATTTTCGCTTTATTGAGGTCTTAGTAAATGAACCAGCATTTATTAAATATATCGGTGATAAAGGCGTTAGCGATAAGTTAACCGCCATACGGTATTTAGATCAAGGACCACTGGCAAGCTATGACAAATTTGATATTGGCTTGTACAAAGTCTCACGTAGTAGCGACGGCCTACCCATTGGGTTATGTGGCTTGTTGCAGCGGGATATCTTTGTACATCCGGATTTGGGGTTTGCTTTTTTGGCGGAGCATGGCGGCAAGGGGTTTGGCTTTGAAGCGGCAACAGCAGTCATGGCATACGAAGTTAAACGAAAAGGCTTTAAAACGGTGTGTGCTATCACAGCACAAGACAATCAGCCATCGATGGCATTATTAAAAAAACTTGGCTTTAGTCAAGTGATTGGTGATGCCAAGCCGGACTGTGGGGAATTTGAACCAGCAAATTATTTTGAATTGAAGGCTTGATAAAAATGGCTAGTCAACGACTAGCCATTAGATAACAATCTATTTAGAAGGCACTAGTATCGGAGAATAAGCCAACTTTTAAATCTTTAGCGTTGTAGATTTCGCGACCATCTACTTCCATGGTTGCATCTGCTAGTCCCATCACAAGCTTGCGATTAATCACGCGCTTCATGTTGATTTTGTAGGTCACTTTTTTCGCATCAGGTAATACTTGTCCAGTGAACTTAAGCTCACCAACACCTAGGGCACGACCACGGCCTTTGCCGCCAATCCAACCAAGATAGAAACCAACGAGTTGCCACATTGCATCAAGACCAAGACAACCAGGCATAACTGGGTCACCAATGAAATGACAGTCGAAAAACCAAAGGTCTTTAGTGATATCTAATTCTGCGATAATTTCACCTTTACCAAAGGTACCACCATCTTCAGTCATACTTACGATGCGATCCATCATTAGCATGTTTGGTGCAGGTAATTGAGGATTGCCTTCGCCGAATAACTCACCACGGCCACTAGCTAGTAGATCTTCTCTTGTGTAACTTGATTGCTTTGTCATTATTAAAACCATTGTATTAATTTGCGGCATAGATTAGCGAACACTTGTACGCCAAACAACTCCGATGAGCCAATTTTTGCCTTATGATTGCCAGAATTTCAACTTATCATACCAATTGGCGATGCTAAGGTGTGGGTGATTGATTTGGTCAATACGCCCTTTAATGACACCATACAAAGAATCTGCTGGGAAATCACCCTCTTTGTTTTGTTTCCCCGCATCTAAATCAAAGGTTAATTGAATTGCTTGTTCGATATGGTTTACTGGCCACACTTTAAACTTACCTGCTAATACTGCCTGTATTATCTCGGGCGGTAGGTTTAGGTTATTAACATTGCTTTGGGGGATTATCACCCCTTGGTGTTCATCAAATCCATTGACCTTGCATGCGTTATAAAAACCAATTATCTTTTCGTTTACGCCGCCAATAGCCAGAATATTACCGAATTGATCCATTGCGCCTGTAACAGCCAATCCTTGCTTTAATGGCTTTTTAGCGAAAGCGGACAATAGGCATAGCAAACTGGCCATTGCAGCGCTGTCACCATCGATACCTTGGTAAGATTGCTCAAATACCAAGTTGGCACTCATTGGGATTTCATCTTCTAACGCAAACTTTTGGTGTAAATAGGAGGTTAAAATCGCAACGCCTTTTGCATGGATGTTACCGGCCATGTCGACTTTTCTTTCAACATCATCGATTTCACCGTTACCAAGATAGACGGCGGCAGTGACGCGCGAGGGTTCGCCAAAAGAGTCTAAGTCGGTATCCAATACACTTAATGCATTGATTTGTCCGATGGCTAGTCCTTGCGTTACCAGTAATAACTGTTTTTCTTTAATGGCGTCAAAACTGTATTGTGCGATACGATCTTTGCGTTGATTAATACAATCAATAGCCTTTTCAATATGCTTGGCGTCGATGAGGGTATCTGGCGTAGCAAATGTTTGTGCTTGCTGAATAAGTGACTTAAAACTTGCACTATCAAGCGACATTTTATGCTGATGCTCAATTGTCACCGATGAATAGTTCATCAAACATACTAGCGCTTCATTTGTCAGATCTGAACAATCTGCGCGTCTGGCGATGTTTTGCAAGAAACCGGCATAAGCAATGTAATGCTCATCATTAACTAACGGATATTGATGATTCACTTCGGCTATCAGTGGAAACAACTGAATAATATCAGGATCGACTTCTAAAAAGCCTTTGTAGGCGAGGGCGTCCCCGACCAATACGATTTGCAAGCGCAGGTCAATTGGTTCGGGATCGAGCCACTGATTGGCTCTGGTCCATTTAATTTGGCGATCAAAGAGCGAAGATTTAAGTTCAAACCAAAGCGCAGGTGTTTCTAATAAGCGCTCTGCAGGTAATATGAGTACGCCACCATTGGCATGGTGTAGCAAACCGGGTTGTAGTAAATGGTGGTTGGCAACGGTAGTGCCTTGCTCAGTAACAATGGCGATATCACCGAATAATTTAATGCTATCTGGGTTATCACAAAAGACGATAGGAAAACTCTCATCGCCATGATGGGTGATAAAGTTATTACAAACCACCGGATGACTCAATTCATAGCCGTTATCTAACGCTTTGGCCAGTTCACAAAGGTAATATTTAACTTTTTCTAAACGCTTAAATACCTTAAGTAACGGACTTAGATGATCGCTAAAGTAGCTTAGTTCTTGCGCTTGCGGATCTTGCTCAAGACGCTGCTTGAGTTGCACCGCAGATTGCTTTAACCACGAGTTAACTAGTCGAGTAAACTTCGGACCTTGCCCCTTAGGTAGACTAAGACAAATAGGCTGATGCGGGCGCTTGACGTCCTCACAATAAACGATATCAAAGACACCTTCACCATGCAGTGGGTGTGAAAGCAGCATCTCCTTTACCAGGGCCTTACTTTCGATGGCAGGATAACCAAGCATGAACAGGTGTTGATCACTACACTGGGGCTGAGCGAAGAAGTTGAACGCATTTTGAGCTCGCTCCTGACCAAGACTTAGGCCAACCGCATCTATCCATGCCGTTTGTGTTAGGATAGCGAGAGCTTTATCGTTATCAAACCCAAGCTTTGATACGGGTAAGTTGATTACATTGTCCAAATACTTATTCCTATTTACTACTTGATAATCTTAAATTTAGTGTAACCTATCTGATGGTTAAGGCTAAGCCTTTAAGGTAAAACCCTTCAGGAAAGGTACTAGCAATTGGGTGGTCCGACGCTTGGGAAAGGCGACCAATGATTTGTGCGTCGCGCTTAGCATCTAGTGCCGCATCGGCAACAACTTTTTGAAATAGATCCGCAGACATCAAACCTGAACACGAATAAGTAAGCAACGTGCCGCCTGGGTTAAGTAATTGCATTGCCACCATATTAATATCTTTATAGCCACGGCATGCACCGTTTAGCTGTGATTTATTATCGGCAAATTTAGGCGGGTCAAGAATGATCACATCGAAGGTTTTGCCTTCCTCTCGGTATTTACGCAATAACTTGAAAACATCGGCTTGAACAAAGTCAACTTTTGCTAAATCTAACCCGTTAGTTTCGATGTTCTTTTTCGCAATATCCAGTGCGCTCTGTGACAAGTCGACGTTGGTAAAGTGCTTTGCACCATTTTTTAAGGCGTAAATACCAAAGGTGCCGGTATAACTGAAACAGTTTAATACCGTTTTGTCGCGGCAATAACCTCCGGCGATGCGGCGATTATCCCGTTGATCAAAATAGAATCCTGTTTTATGGCCGTTTGCAATATCAACAAGAATTTTGACCCCATTCTCCTCGATGATACTCAGTTCTTCACTTAGTTCACCCTTTATTGGGCCCTGGGTCTTTTCAAGACCTTCCTTCTTGCGCACGTCTACATCTGAACGGTCATAGATCTTGTGCTGTGGGAATAGCTGCTCAAGTGCTGCGATAATTAAATGACGGTTAAATTCTGCGCCAGCACTAAGCAGCTGACATACCAGCGTATCGGCATAATGATCGATGGTAATACCAGGAAGGTAATCAGATTCGGCCGCTACTAAGCGATAGCCCGTAAGTTGCTGTTCTTTAATTAACGCTTGGCGAGAATCAAGTGCAGCGCTGATACGATTGACAAAAAATGCTAAATCGATCGCTTCTTGTTGGTCAAAGCTCCACAGACGAACCCGAATTTGTGATTGTGGCGAATAGGCGCCTTTTGCCAACCATTTGCCCTGATTATCAAATATGTCTACGGTCTCGCCAATACCTGGTTTACCTACTACCTTTTTAATCGCCATCGAAAATATCCAAGGGTGGCGACGATTGAGGGCTTTTTCTCTACCAGGTTTTAAAACGATTGAAGCTGACATGATGATACCTATAAGTGATCGATAAGGAAGATAGACGCGCGATTCTACGGGGATGCAATCGCTATCGCAACTTAAATTGACAATAGCACAACAAGTGTCAGACTTTAGCTTGCTTTTACTCGCTTAAGCCCTTAATTTTACCGAAAAACAATTTTAGCTTGTGGGAAATACACCATGCAATATTTACAGGTAGATAATACAACAACGAACCTATGCCTTGACTCCAGAGAGCGACCGCTGCCAAAGCCCAATGAAGTGTTAATTGAAGTCGCTGCCAGTGGCATAAATCGCGCGGACCTGTTGCAGATAGCCGGTCATTATCCACCACCGCCAGGAGCGAGCGATATTGTTGGGCTGGAAGTCAGTGGAGTGGTGAAAAGCGCCCCTGACGCAAGTCGATTTCAAGCGGGAGATAGGGTGATGGCGCTCTTAAGTGGCGGTGGCTATGCGCAGTATGTCACTGTCGATGTCGGCAGCGTCATGCCGGTTCCCAAACGACTAGATTTACCTCAAAGCGCTGCGATCCCAGAGGCTTTTATTACGGCTTATCAAGCGCTTTTTGATATTGGAGGCCTAAATGCTCGCTTGCTTGCTGGAAAACCTCGTGTATTGATTCATGCTGGTGCCAGCGGTGTTGGCTGCGCCGCAATTCAACTTGCACTCGCCGCAGGCTGTGAAGTTTTTACTACCGCTAGCAGTAACGAAAAGCTTACCGCGCTGGCGGAGTTTGGCCCCATAGAGCCGATAAACTATAAGCAGCAATGCTTTAGTGATTATATTGCCAAGAAAACCAATAAGTGTGGTGTTGATATCATCGTTGATTTTATTGGTGGCGATTATCTAGAAAAGAATATTAGCTGCGCGGCGTTAGATGGCACGATAGTGACGCTTGCGATGCTAGGCGGGCGTTTTGGCAGCAAGTTGGATTTCGCAAAATTACTACAAAAGCGGCTTACGCTTTGTGGCAGTACCTTACGCAACAGAAGCGATGCGTACAAAGCTAGACTGGTGAGTGAATTTGAACAGCGCTTTTTGCCGAAATTTGAAAGTGGCGAACTTAAACCCACTATTGATTCTACCTTTACCTATCGTGATGTGAATACCGCGTTAGCACGTATAGCCAGCAATCAAAATATAGGAAAACTCCTGCTTTGCGATTTTACGGCTTGATATTTAAACGAAAGATAACCCAGCCCTAGCTATTGGGCTGTTCATCGCGTAGAATTGCGGCCTTTATCAATCATTTTAATATCTTGACCTAAATTACAGGTCAATGAGCACAATTAAATGGGATAGCTTAATGCAGCAACTAGAACCAATCGTTAATCAAGCGCTCGCTGAAATTAATGACGCAACTGATCTGGGTGTACTTGATCAGGTGCGTGTTACCTATTTGGGTAAAAAAGGAAAGATGACCGATTTACTAAAATCATTAGGTCAACTTTCAAATGAAGAACGTCCAAAGGCCGGACAGCTTATCAACCAAGGTAAACAACGCATTCAACAAGCGTTAATTGCTAAAGGCGATACGCTTAGAACTGCTGCTTTAAATGAAAAGCTAGCGGCTGAGTCTATTGACGTAAGCCTACCAGGTCGTCGTATTGCAAGTGGCAATATTCACCCTGTTAATCGTACTATTGAGCGTATTGAATCATTCTTTGGTGAGTTAGGGTTTAGCGTTAAAGCGGGTCCTGAGGTTGAAGACGATTTTCACAACTTTGATGCGTTAAATATTCCAGCCCATCATCCGGCGCGCGCGGATCATGATACGTTCTACTTTGACCCTAAAACGGTACTTCGTACACAAACATCTTGTGTGCAAATTCGTACGATGGAAGTTGAAAAACCACCACTGCGAATCATTTCACCGGGGCGCGTATATCGTAATGATTATGATCAAACACATACACCGATGTTCCATCAGGTGGAAGGTTTAATGGTCGATAAGAATGTAAGCTTTACCCAACTGAAGGGTATTTTGCATGACTTCTTACAAAACTTCTTTGAAGAAGATCTGGAAATTCGTTTCCGCCCATCTTACTTCCCGTTCACTGAGCCATCAGCAGAAGTTGATGTTAAAGGTAAGAACGGCTGGTTAGAAGTTTTAGGTTGCGGCATGGTACATCCTGATGTATTGCGTTCCGTTGGCATTGACCCTGAAGAATACACTGGTTTTGCCTTTGGTATGGGGGTAGAGCGCCTAACCATGTTACGTTACGGCGTTGATGATTTACGCTCATTCTTTGAGAATGATGCACGTTTCCTAAAACAGTTTAAGTAAGGTCAGATTACATGAAATTTAGTGAATCATGGTTACGCGAATGGGTTAATCCAAGCATAACAAGTGACGAATTATCAGCACAAATTACCATGGCTGGTCTAGAAGTTGACGGCGTAGAGCCAGTAGCAGCTGAGTTTAGCAACGTGGTTGTTGGTGAAGTTGTTGAGTGTGGGCAGCATCCTGATGCTGACAAACTACAAGTAACTAAAATCAATGTTGGCGATGATGAATTAGTCGATATCGTTTGCGGTGCGAAAAACTGTCGTCAAGGCCTCAAGGTTGCCGTGGCTAAAGTTGGTGCAGTGCTGCCTGGCGATTTTAAAATTAAGAAGGCCAAATTACGTGGTCAGCCTTCATTTGGAATGTTGTGTTCGTTTAGTGAATTAGGCATGGCGGATGACAGTGATGGCATTCTGGAGTTGCCAGCTGATGCCCCGATTGGCACCTGTGTTCGCGAATACTTGCAACTTGATGACGTTACGATTGACGTTGATTTAACGCCTAACCGTGCTGATTGTCTTGGCATGAAAGGACTAGCACGTGAAGTTGGCGTATTAAACTCTATGCCAGTGACCGAATCACCAATTACGCCAGCCCCAGTTACAATTGATGATACGGTAGCGATTAACCTATCAGCGCCGAGTGCTTGTCCACGTTATTTAGGACGAGTTATTAAAGGTATCGATCTTGGTAGTGCGACGCCATTGTGGATGAGTGAAAAATTACGCCGTAGTGGTGTTCGCTCAATTGATCCTGTTGTTGATGTAACTAATTACGTGTTACTTGAACTTGGGCATCCAATGCATGCCTTTGATCTTGCTAAAATAGATGGTGCAATTGATGTACGTTTAGCAAATAAAGACGAAAAGCTTGTGTTGTTAGATGGTAATGAAGCGACGTTGCGTGATGACACGTTAGTTATTGCCGATAATAACAAGGCACTGGCTATGGCGGGTATCTTCGGTGGCGAAGATAGCGGCGTAACTAATGAAAGCAATGATATTTTCTTAGAAAGTGCTTTCTTTGCACCGATTGCCATTGCTGGACAAGCGCGTAAGTATGGCCTGCATACAGATGCATCACACCGTTACGAACGTGGTGTCGACTCGCAGCTTCAGCATCAAGCGATGGAAAGAGCGACAAACCTGCTACTAGAGATCGTTGGTGGTCAAGCTGGACCTATCGTTGAAGCGGTTTCACAAGAACATCTGCCGACTCATGATGTTATTACGTTGCGCCGTAGTCGCATCGAACGCATCATTGGGATTAAAATAGCCGATGAGCAAATTAGTGAAATCTTGACCCGATTGGGTATTGAAGTAACAGCGACCCAAGAGGGATGGGATTGTATTTCTCCGTCGTATCGTTTTGACCTTAATATTGAGTCCGATTTCGTCGAAGAGATTGCTCGCGTGTACGGTTACAACAACATCCCAAATGTTTCGCCGACGGCAACGCTTTCAATGAGTGCCCATAACGAATTGCAGCTACCGATTCGTAAACTGCGTGACGTTTTGGTCGCACGTGGCTTTAATGAAGCAATTACCTATAGTTTCGTCGATCCGAAAAAGCAGCAGGTGTTATTCCCGCAACTGGAAGCGAAAGCATTACCACATCCTATTTCTGCTGATATGTCAGTAATGCGTGTTAGTTTGTGGACCGGTTTACTACAAGCGGTTAGCCACAATCAAAAACGTCAGCAAGGACGTGTTCGTTTGTTTGAAACAGGCTTGCGTTTCTATCCTGACAGCAACAGTGAACATGGTATTTCACAAGACCCGATGATTGCGGGTGTCATTGCTGGTGGTTATAGCGATGAGCATTGGGATATCGAAACACGCCCAGTTGACTTCTTCGATCTTAAGGGCGACTTAGAAGCGCTAATGGACCTAACGGCAGACACGGATCAATTTGAATTCAAAAAAGCTGATATTGACGCGTTACATCCTGGGCAATCTGCTCAAATTTTCCTTAATGGTGAAGCGGTTGGGTACATCGGTGCTATCCATCCACAGCATGAAAAGGCATTAGGTCTTAATGGTCGTACCATTGTTTTTGAAATGACTCAAGCTGCTCTTTTGCAACGTAAATTGCCTGAATCTAGCCCCCAGTCTAAGTTTCCGGCTAATCGTCGTGACATAGCTCTAGTGGTTCGTGAAGACGTTAATGCAAAAGAAGTCATAAAATGCATAGAAAATGTTGGCGAAAATCAGTTAGTTGGCATAAACTTATTTGATGTATATAGAGGACAAGGTGTCGCAGACGGATTTAAGAGCCTAGCTATTGCGTTAACATTGCAAGATACCTCTCGTACATTGGAAGAAAAAGAAATTTCATTAGTCGTAGACAAGGCCGTGAAGGCCACTAATGATTCATTTGATGCAACCTTAAGAGACTAGCTTATGGCCTTAACTAAAGCCGAGATGGCAGAACATCTATTTGAGAAACTGGACTTCAGTAAGAAGGAAGCCAAGGATATGGTTGAACTATTTTTCGAAGAGTTACGTGCTTGTTTGGAAAGTGGAGAACAGATCAAGTTATCAGGATTTGGTAATTTCGATTTGCGTGACAAAGCTGAGCGTCCCGGTCGAAACCCGAAAACGGGTGAAGACATCCCAATTTCAGCACGTCGTGTTGTTACTTTTCGGGCGGGCCAGAAGTTAAAAGCACGCGTTGAACAGCTGGAAGCTAAAGAGCCGTAATTTAAATTTTAGTGATGTCCTGACTTGCTTTATTAATAAAGCGGGTTAGGGCTTTGCACTATAATTTACAGCGATAATAAAAAAGCCTTGTGCATTGGTCTGCTCAAGGCTTTTTTGATCCGGCAAATTTAGTATTACCAAGTTTGCGAGGTGATCAAACTTGGTATCGCACTATTTCTTTCGCTTCATCGGAATGTGACCAACGTCAACTGCCTCAACAAATGATTTGTCTAGTTTCTTGTTTGGGGTTTTCTTAGTGGCTTTCTTTTTCGCTGTCACTTTTTTATGTTTTGTCGGATTGTATTTGGCTTTTGGCTTAGCTTTTGCGGGTTTTAAGCCCTTAAAGCGGGCGACCAGACCTTCGAGTTCACTGAAGCTGAATTTTGTTTTTAATAGCAATTGAATGCGTTCTAGACTAGGCCAATCTTTCTTACTGACTAATGAAATAGCCAGACCATCATTTCCAGCACGACCCGTTCTACCAATGCGGTGAATATAGTCTTCTGGGTGTTTAGGCAGGTCGAAATTGACTACATGACTGACATGTTTAATATCAAGCCCGCGCGCTGCTATATCTGTCGCTACTAACACCTTGCTTACAGTGCGCTTAAAATCATCCATAGCCTTATTACGTGCACTTTGAGCCATGTCACCATGCAACGCGCTAGCTGGTACATTATTTTCGGTGAGAAGGGCACTGAGGCGGTCACAGTCGACCTTTGTAGCGGTAAATATAAGCATTTGCTCAAATGGGCGCGAGCAGATTGCTTTTAACAAGCTTTCTTTGTGATCAAGGTGGTCAGCCAAGTAAACTTGCTGAGTAATATTCTGGTGCTTGTCAATTGCCCGACCAATCTCTATACGCTTGGCATCCTGTAACACTTCAACACTAAGGTTTTTAATCGCCTTATCATCAATGGTTGCCGAAAAAAGCATTGTTTGGCGTTTGCGGTGGTCTGCGGCTTTGTTGATGTGCCGTAGGGCCGTCGCAAAACCTAGATCGAGCATGCGGTCAGCTTCGTCCAGTACTAAAACTTCAAGTGCGTTTAGAAAGATATGCCTATGTTCAAGGTGGTCACTAATCCGTCCAGGCGTGCCAATAATGATATCAGGCTCTTTTCGTAACACTTTCGCTTGGTCGTTAAATGATTCACCGCCAACAATTAAAGAAGCATTCAAACGACTTGCTCCAGTTAGTTTTTTGAAGTCTTGATAAACTTGCATCGCAAGCTCTCGGGTAGGGGCCAAAACCAGTGCTCTTGGGTCGCGTTTTGAAAATGCTTTTTGACGTAATAAGCGTTGCATAATTGGTAGCAAAAAAGCGATGGTTTTACCCGAACCTGTTTGCGACGATGCCAGGATATCTTTGCCAGCAATTGCCACTGGAATCGCCTCACTTTGGATGGGCGTTGCTTGGTGAAATCCCAAGTGTTCGAGTGAGGTGGTAAGACGTTTATCTAAACCAAAATTTGAAAATGACAAGAAGGTTCCTAATCGGTCAATGTTAATTGACGGCCATTATAAATGGTGGCGTTGCTTAGCACCAACCTTATTGTCAATTTAATTAGAGTAGGGCTCACAAATGAAGACCAGCTCGCAAAAATAAAGGTAAAAATAGCAGCGTTACACACCACTGGTGACACTGATTTGGCAATAGGGGTTATTTGGGTCTTGTGTCGCTGTATGCGCTGGCATGCCTGTTGATTGAGTTGGTTGGGTGTGCTACATTTGTGATGTGCAAGGTGTTTTTTGAGGCGATTTTGAATATAAAGGAACGAATTAGCCAGGGGTTGTTTAGTTCACTTGGTAATGATGTCAAACGGGTCAATGATAGTCAATACATTGGCTTTCATGCCCGTTTGGGCAAACCAAAAGCCGATGGCTCTCGACTGATTAGCTACTATTATTTCTATCGAGTCGGTGGCCGAAATGGTAAGCAGGTAAATTATTTTATTGGCAATAGTGAACAAATGGATGCGGGGGTCGCCCGCCGGATCGCGATGAAAATTGAGCCGCATGTGAAGGCTGGAGAAGACTTGTTAAAGTTAAAATTTGAAGCTGAAAAAAAACATGTTCGGCTCAAAGATTTTTGGTCTTTTTGTGGTAAAGATTTCTTTGTAAGAAAGTATAAAAATTCACGTGATGCGATTCGTAATATTGAGGCTGATGTACTGCCTCAACTTGGTAGTGTTACCCTAGATAAACTAAGTCAACATTTGATTGAGTTGCGCGTTTTTTCGCCGCTGATTAAACGAAGTAAAGTCAGCCAAATGAAAGTTGTAGCCAGTCAATTTAAAGTACTCTTACAGCATGCTGTAGAAAATGACTACCTAGCGAGCCAACCGATCAGGCAAACAAGTTTCAATACGACAAAACCAAATAATCGAACGAAGCCTGCGTTAGCAGAGTTGACCCTAAGTCCCGCGCAGATCAAAGGTATATATTACCGTGCGGCTAAATCAGACAAAAATAATGCTTATCTTTATACCTTGCGAATTCAAATTTTGTCTGGCCAATCGCTTTCGACCATCCTAGCGAGCTATCGTCAGGATATTAAGGGAAATTATTGGTCGTTACGCGGGACTAATGGTAAATTAACAGGTAAAGTTATTCCTTTGCAGGGACCACTTAAGCTGTTGTTTAAAGATGTTTTGACCCGATTTCCAACACCAGAGAGTTTATTCTTGTTTCCAAGTAAAAGTGGACGCAAAGACGGGGAGGACGGTATGGACGCTCGTGCAGTAGCAAAAAGCCAGCAACGCTTTATTGCCAATGTGCATGGCGAAACGCTTTCGATGAGCAAGCTAAGAAAGCAAATAGAGCAGGCAATGGTTAACATAGGCATCGATCCTTTGGTAGTCGCCTATTTATTTGATCGTAAAGTCGACGGTTATTTGCGCTTAACACCTAAAGATAAAGCCATTGAGCATGGGCTAAACCATTGGTACAACGGCAAGATATAACCCGTTATAATTATTCAGTAATAAGTAGAGATAACATGAAACAACAGATCCTAAATGAAATGCAGGTACAGCCAACAATCGATGTAGGCTATGAAATCAAACGCCGCATTGCGTTCATCCAATCAATGCTCACCGACAGTGGTGCAAAATCGTTAGTATTAGGTATCAGTGGTGGGATTGATTCAACGTTAACCGGCCGCTTAGCGCAGATGGCGGTGGATCAGCTAAATGAGCTAGCCAATGACACGGTTTATGCATTTTATGCCGTGCGCTTGCCCTACGGGGAGCAAAAAGACGAAGATGAAGCGCAGATGGCACTGAGTTTTATTAAGCCAAGTCACGCGTTGACGGTGAATGTCAAAGCAGCAGCCGATGCAATTGATGAACAGGTTCAAGGTAACGGATTTGCTGTCAGTGAACATATCAATAAAGACTTTGTTAAAGGTAACGTCAAAGCGCGGATGCGCATGTCAGCCCAATATCATATTGCGGGACTCACTGGCGGTTTAGTCATTGGTACAGATCATTCAGCGGAAAATATAACTGGCTTTTATACAAAGTTTGGTGATGGAGCCTGTGATTTAGCGCCGTTATTTGGCCTCAATAAGCGCCAGGTTAGGGCGTTAGCCAGTGAACTTGGAGCCCCGGATAGATTAGTTAAAAAGGCCCCGACCGCCGATCTTGAATGCGATAGTCCGCAGCTAACCGATGAAGCTGCGTTAGGCATGAGCTATGATCAAATAGACGATTTCCTGGAAGGCAAAGAAGTTCGTGCTGATGTTGAATCACGACTTATATCGATTTATCAGCGTACCCAACATAAGCGCAAGCCAATCCCTACAATTTATGGCTAGCGTTATAGCAGCTCCTTGGCATTGCGTGCATGGATGCACGTACTTAGGTTACGTCTGGAACATGTAACCTGCCATAGCATCACTGCATTGCATACATGGAGGTATGTACTTTGGTTTTGCAGGAGCATAAAACCTGACCGTTCAACCTGAACATAAAAAAGCCCCTGGGTTAGATGCAACGCAGGGGCTTTTTCTATTGTCTGACAACCTATTTAACGGTTAGGATCTTGCAGGTATTGGTTCCACCAACTGTTTCCATGCTGTCACCACAGGTAAACAGAACGGTATCACCGCTTTCAACAAAACCTTGCAGCTTTAATTCTGCTAGGGCCGATAATGTTAGGCGATCGTCATCAACTTTAGTTGAGTCAAAGAACACTGAATAAACCCCACGATAAAGCGCAGCGGAGCCAAGTGTTCTTGGGTGACGCGATAGACAGTAAATTGGCATGTGTGAGCTGATACGTGACATAAGCTGTGGCGTAGCACCTGATTCACTTAACGCAACAATTGCTTTAACACCAGTTAGATGGTTTGCAGCATACATTGTTGATAGTGCAATCGTTTCTTCGATGGTCGTAAACTCTTCCTGAACACGGTGACGAGACTTAACGATTGAAGGGTGGCTTTCTGCACCAATACAAACATTTGCCATCGCTTGAACGGTCTCAACAGGGTAGGCGCCAGCCGCTGTTTCTGCTGAAAGCATTACTGCATCGGTGCCATCAAGTACCGCATTTGCAACATCCATTACTTCCGCACGTGTTGGCATCGGGTTTTCGATCATCGATTCCATCATTTGTGTTGCGGTGATCACGATGCGGTTTAAAGTACGGGTACGACTGATAATATTCTTTTGCACTGCAACCAGCTCGGCATCACCGATTTCTACCCCTAGGTCACCACGGGCTACCATAACGGCATCTGAGGCTAAAATCACGTCGTCGAGTGCTTCATCAGTTGCAACAACTTCTGCACGCTCAACCTTAGCGACTAGCTTGGTTTTAAGACCGGCTTTTTCTGCAAGGTTACGTGCATAGCGCATTTCATCACCGTTACGTGGGAATGAAACCGCCAGGTATTCAACACCAATTTCTGCGGCAGTTAAAATATCGGCTTTATCTTTATCTGTTAGAGCGTCAGCGGTTAAGCCGCCACCTTGCTTATTGATGCCTTTATTGTTTGATAATGGTCCACCAATGATCACTTCTGTAATGACCTTGCTACCTTCAATCGCGGTAACTTTTAGCTGCACACGACCATCGTCTAGTAGCAATACATCGCCAGTATCAACATCGTTTGGCAATTCAGCATAATCAAGGCCAACCTGAGTTTGATCGCCACTGTCTTTGTCCAGTGCCGCGTCTAAAGTAAACACATCACCAACTGACAGTTGAATTTTTGTATCCTTAAAGCGTGAAACACGGATTTTAGGCCCTTGTAGATCGCCTAGGATCCCGACATATGTGCCTAGTTTTTTTGCTACGTCGCGCACCATCTTAGCGCGGTTTATATGATCCTGTGCGCTACCGTGTGAGAAATTCATGCGGACAACATTAGCACCTGCTTTAATAAGTTCTTCTAATATTTCTGGCGTGTCTGTTGAGGGACCTAATGTTGTTAAAATCTTGGTTCTTCTATACATAGTATTTTCCGGCTTTGTGTGTGTTGGTAGTAGTACTGGCCTTTGGTGATTAATGCCAGTAGGTTAGCGGTTTCCACCCTGCTAAATAAGTGCTCAATCGCACTAGACTTCCAATTGTTTGTTGAATCGGGATTCTTTGATCCCTTGCTTAACTTTTTGTAAATTGTCTCTAAATTTTGCCCCGCGGCGTAGCGTGAAGCCAGTCGCAAGCACATCTATAATAATTAACTGACCGATACGAGAAGCCATCGGCATGTACAAATCAGTATCCTCAGGTACCTCTGATGAAATCACTAAATTACATTCGTTTGCCAAAGGGGAGCCTGTTGCCGTTATCCCAATGACCATTGCATCGTTTGACTTAGCCATTATAGCTAACTCTACTAAAGACTTTGTACGCCCCGTATGTGAAATTAAGATGACAACATCGCCGTCACTTGAATTAATACATGCCATGCGTTGCATTAAAGCGTCTTGAAAACTTTGTACAGGTACGTTAAATCGAAAAAACTTATTCAACGCATCTTGGGCAACGGCTGCAGACGCGCCAAGGCCAAAAAATGAAATCTTCTTTGCTTGGGTTAATATATCAACGGCTTTATTGATCGAAACAGTATCAACCATTTGGCGCGAGCGGTCTAAACTGGCTAGCGTTGCTTCATAAATTTTGTTGGTATAATCTTCAACACTATCACTTTCTTCTACATGACGATTTACGTACGGCGTACCATTTGCCAAACTTTGCGCCAAATGTAATTTAAAATCAGGAAATCCTTTGGTATCCATTCTTCGGCAAAAGCGATTAACGGTTGGCTCACTAACATCGGCAAGTTTGGCTAATGTCGCGATGCTTGAGTGAATTGCTGATTTTGGGGAGGATAAAATAGCATCAGCCACTTTACGTTCTGAACGGCTTAACTTGTTTAAATTGATTGTAATCTGTTCTAAGACATTCATTAGTCGTAGTGCCTGTAAGTTATTTACAGGCAATATGACATAGAATGGCGGTCTGTTGCAATAAAATTACTAAAGTTTTGTAATTTTATTACATTAGTGGGAGCTAAATTTTATTATTTGGTGCTTCGAACGCTAAAGAACGGATAGAATTATAGGTGTCAGAAGCTACTCCTTCCAATTTGTCGACATCGGCATGCTGGGCTTCCAAATTTTGCATAATCAAGTTGTTTTTATTGGTTTTTAAGCCAGCCATCGTGGCCACTTCGGTCCAGACAAACGCCAACTTATAGCGCTTTTCTTGATAGAAATGAGTCGCTAAACTTGCATACACAGAAGGGTCCAAACTCTCTAGCTCACTGGCTTTCAAGAATTGCAACGCTTTGTATAGCGAGGAAATTGCTCTTTCTCTGTTAGCCTTGCCATAGTAAGCTGCCATCATTAGTTGCAGCCTGGTAGTGTTTAGTTTTGAGCGCTGGTCGAGTGCCACTAGTTTTTCAATTTTTGATGGGTCGCCGTCCTGAGCCCAGTGATAATACAAGAACTCTGGCAACTTACTATTGACAGTAGCCTGCTCAATACGCTGTATTTCTTGCAGTGTGGTGAGAAAAGTCGTTTCTTTTATTGCATCCCGATCTTTTATTGAACGTCGCTTAATATTTGCTGCAATTTCAATGCATTGGCTAAATTCTTGCCACCTGATTAAGCTATCATATAGTACATTAGGGTCGTTTGGCGTGGTGAGTTCTTTCTGACGCTGGCGAATAACATTAGCGCGTTCAACTTTACACCAGCCTTGTGCTTGGATATCTGAGCAGATTTGCGGGTTTTCTTCGCAAATGGCGTAAATAGTTTGTTCACTACCTAAACAACCACCAAGAAGTGGCCATACAATTAATGTACTAAGTGTAATCAACTTTGTATTCAAATTACATTCCTGATTTAAAAATTACATCGGCTAGAAGGGCTGATATCACTGGTGTTTTTATGGTGCTTGCTATAAAATGGCGCTCAAATTTATAAGGCGAAATCTTCTAGGTTTCGCAACGTACGCTCATATTTAATGTTGTAATTCAGAAAATATTACAAAGGATATTACATAACGCTGTATTCCTTTGTCGCTGAGTAAGTCTCGTCAACATTATTTGCGTACTCTAACGCATTATCGATCCGCTTTTCAAATTTAGCTAATATTAAGGAAGCTTAAATGAACCAAGATAAGTATTTAGACAGCTGGCAGGAACGTCAGGAACTTGCAGAAGCAATGCAGCCATTGCTTGGTAAACTGTTTCGTCAGCAAGGTGTTGAAATTACTGTTTATGGCCGTCCGCTATTAAGCGCGACTACAATTGATATTATTAAAGCACATCGTAACGTGCGTCAGCACATCGGCGAAAAATTACGTTTACGTGAATCTTTCCCGTTGTTAAAGTGCATTTCAGAGTTAGATATCTCTCAAAGCCGTATCGATTTAGGTAAATTAGCGATTAAATTTGCTAAGGCTCACGGTACTGATTATGACCAAGTGGAAACATTCCTAACGACTGAGCTTTCAGAGATTCACGGTAAAGTTCAAGAAACTGAGCCTCGTGATGTAGTACTTTACGGTTTCGGTCGTATCGGTCGCTTGCTAGCACGCCTGTTAATAGAGCGTAGCGGTAAAGCAAACTTCATGCGCCTACGTGCGATTGTTGTACGTGGCACAGGTGGTGATCTTGAAAAGCGTGCAAGCTTGTTACGTCGTGATTCAATTCATGGTCCATTCAATGGTTCGATTGAAGTAGATGAATCAAACAATGCAATTATCGCCAATGGTAACTACATTCAGATTATCTATGCAAACTCACCTGATTCTATCGATTACACGAAATACGGCATCAATAATGCGCTTATCGTTGACAACACGGGTAAATGGACTGATCAGGAAGGTCTATCTGAGCACCTTAAGTCAACTGGTTCACAAAAAGTATTATTAACTGCACCTGCTAAAGGTGACATCGATAACATCGTTTACGGTGTTAACGAAGAAATGATTGGTGATGCGCGTATCGTGAGTGCTGCAAGTTGTACAACTAATGCTATCACGCCAGTATTAAAAGCGATTAACGACAAATTTGGCATCCAAAACGGTCATATCGAAACAGTTCACTCGTACACTAACGATCAGAACTTGATTGATAACTACCATCCGTCACCACGTCGTGGTCGTAGTGCACCATTAAATATGGTTATCACTTCAACTGGTGCTGCTAAAGCGGTATCTAAAGCATTGCCAGAACTTGGTGGTAAACTGACTGGTAACGCGATTCGTGTACCTACACCAAACGTATCTATGGCTATCATGAACCTGAACCTGAAAGAAGGTACTAATACGGAAGAGCTTAACACCTACTTACGTGATATGGCCTTGCATTCTAATTTGCAGGATCAAATTGATTTTACTACTTCAAGTGAGATAGTGTCGACGGACCTTGTAGGTTCTCGTTACGCCGGTGTAGTTGACTCAAAAGCAACAATCACGGCAGATAACAGCTGCGTATTATATGTATGGTATGACAATGAGTTTGGCTACAGTTGTCAAGTAGTTCGCGTTATGCGTAACATGCTTGGTTTGGACTACCCAACGTTGCCACGTGCGTAGTTTATAAGTTGTTGAATAGGGGCCTGTAATGAAAGTTACGGGCCTTTTTATTGATTAAAGGCAAGAGGCCAAAAAAAGACGGCTTATCTGGCTAAAGTCTAATCAATGTTCGCTGTACATCTGGCTAATGTTCTGTATTATCGATGGCAGTTTAAATTTAAAAATTCATATTCTACAGGGGATATAATATGCGCATTATCTTACTTGGCGCTCCTGGCGCAGGTAAAGGCACTCAAGCTCAATTCTTGATGGATACATTTGGTATTCCACAAATTTCTACAGGTGATATGTTACGTGCGGCAGTAAAAGCTGGCACGGAACTTGGCCTTGAAGCAAAGAAAGTAATGGATGCTGGGCAGCTAGTATCGGACGAATTGATCATTGGTTTAGTTAAAGAGCGTGTAGCACAGGCTGATTGTGAAAAAGGCTTCCTGCTAGACGGTTTCCCGCGCACAATTCCTCAAGCTGATGCAATGAAAGCTAACGGCATCGTGGTTGACCATGTTGTTGAAATCGACGTGCCAGACGAAGACATCGTTAAGCGCATGAGCGGTCGACGTGTTCATTCTGGCTCTGGTCGTGTTTACCACGTTATTTACAACCCACCTAAGGTTGAGATGAAAGATGACGTGACGGGTGAGGAGCTATCTATCCGTCCAGATGATGAAGAAGCAACGGTACGTAAACGTCTAGGTATTTACCATGACCAAACAAAACCATTAATCGCTTATTACACACAAGCGGCTAGTGAAGGTTTGAACCAGTACCATAGCTTGGACGGCACCAAAGAAGTAACAGCCGTAAGCAACGAAATTAAGGCATTGTTGGCTTAATATAAAGTCAATAACACTTAGTAGAGCGCACTAATATTCGTTATTAGTTCGCTTTTTTATGGATAAAACCTTGATATGGAACAAACACAATTAGTGCGATATTCACTAAGCAATGTTAATCTAGCCCGGTAAATAATTCACAGGAACCATAAGTGTCAGAGCAATCAAAGAAAATCGGTGTTATTGTCGCCAATTTAGGTACCCCGGCAGAGCCAACGACCGGTGCCGTTTATAAATATCTTGCGCAGTTTTTATCCGATAAGCGTGTCATTGACCTACCTAGCATACTATGGAAACCGTTGCTTTATGGGGTCATATTGCCCCTGCGTAGTCCAAAAGTTGCAAAACTATATCAAGAGATTTGGACTGAAAACGGTTCGCCACTGCGCCATTACACCCAATCCCTTTGTGACAAGCTCAATAAAGAATATGGACCAGCCGGCAATGTTGAATGTATTAGCGCAATGAGTTACGGAGAACCACATATCAGCCGGGCGTTGGCGCATTTTAACCAAACAGGTGTGAAGGATATCGTGGTGCTTCCGCTATACCCACAGTATTCTGCGACGACAACTGCGGTGATTTGTGATCAGCTCAGTGTAAGCTTTGCTAAGACACGTCACATACCGCAAGTGCGCACTGTGATGGACTATTGCGATCATCCACAATATATCCAATCTCTGGCGAATTCTGTGACAGCACAATGGGCGAAGACAGGGCAAAGCGATAAGCTTGTTATGTCCTTTCATGGCATGCCTCAGCGTTATGTTGATGCTGGCGACCCTTATCAAGCACAATGTGAGCGCACCGCAAAAGCGTTGGCGACAAAGTTAGGGCTGAGCGATGAACAATGGCTCATCACTTATCAGTCGCGTTTCGGTAAAGCACAATGGTTAACGCCATACACCGATGTCACGCTTGAGAAGCTTGCCCAAAGTGGCGTAGCGAGTGTTGATATTATCTGCCCCGCATTTGCCGTTGATTGTTTGGAAACCATCGAAGAAATAGAGCAGGAAAACAAAGAGGTATTCATCGGAGCGGGCGGCCAATCCTATCAGTATATTAAGGCGCTCAATGATAATGCTGATCATGTTGCCACGTTAAAAGCACTAATCGACCAGCAAATTAGCGGCATTTGATTTATTAATAAGTAATTATTTAGCATTTAGTCACAGTTATCCTAAATATAAGTCGCTGCTTACGCTGACTATCGGTTAAAATAAGGCATCTAACCCACTGCAATATAATTTGAGTGGGTCCCTTCTATTAACGAGTCTATTATCTATGAAGTTTCCGGGTCAGCGTAAAATAAAACATTATTTTCCTGTAGCAAATCGCAAAACAGTGGGTGAAATCACTAAACAGTCCACTATCGAAAGCCATATCTGCGGTATTGATCAAACCTTAGTGGATATCGAAGCCCCAGTTAATGACAGTTTCTTAGCCCAATTTGGCTTAACCAAAGGTACTTCGAGCTTAGTTGACGACACGCAAGCCGAAGCGATTTATCAAATGCTGATGGCTGATGATTTAATTAGTCACGAGTTTGCTGGTGGCACGATTGGTAATACATTACACAATTTTTCAGTGTTGTCTGACGCGCGTAGTGTTTTGTTTGGTGTGATTAGTGACCCTATCCGCGCCAAGGGCTACGCGTATCAGTATCTTTGTAATACCTCATCAAAAGTAGACTTGGATGTGCTACAACCTGTTTCCGGGCCAATTGGCCGTTGCTTCACGCTAATTAGTGAAGATGGCGAGCGTACGTTCGCATTTAACCGAGGCATGGCTAACGCGCTAACAAGTGAAAATATCGACAGGGATGTGGTAAAAGAGTCTTCAGCGCTGGTCATTAGCTCTTACTTAATGCGGGGAGAAGATGGCGATACAATCGAGTCTGCAACCATGACTGCGATTGAGTATGCAAATCAAAGTGGCACACCTGTAGTGCTGAGCCTTGGTACCAAGCAAATCATTGAGCAAGATCCTCAATGGTGGTTAGCATTTATTAGCAAACACGTTACCGTACTAGCAATGAATGAAGACGAGGCCGAGACATTGACTGGTCAAGCCGATCCACTACTTGCCGCTGAGCATGCACTAGAGTTTGCCGATCTGGTATTGCTAACCGCTGGTGCAGAAGGACTTTATTTGTCGGGTTATAGTGATATGGACTCGCGCCGTACGACCTCCAATCCGTTAAAAACATCCAGCATTCCGGATTTTAATGAGTTCGAGTTCAGCCGTGCAATGCGTAAAGATGATTGTCATGAGCCGATCAAGGTTTATTCTCACATTGAGCCCTACCTAGGTGGTCCAACAGCGATTAAGAACACCAATGGAGCTGGGGACGGCGCATTGTCAGCGCTACTACATGACATGGCGGCTAATCATTATCATCAGCAGTATTTCCCTGCGTCGAGTAAACACACAAAACCTGCATTGTGTTATTCATCATTCGCGCAAGTATGTAAATACTCTAACCGCGTGAGTTTTGAGATGTTAAATCAGCACTCTCCGCGCTTGTCCCGTGGTTTGCCAGAGCGTGAAGACAGTTTAGAAGAAGCGTACTGGGAGCAATAGTCGTTTACTAAGCTAAGCGGTATGAACGATAAAAAGCCGATGCGTTGGGTGACACATCGGCTTTTAAGTGTGAGTTTGAGTGTATTGGCCTGACTTAATTAGGCTGTTGGGGCAACCTTAGTAAGGTTTGCATTGAGTTGTGATGCTTGCTCTTGTGCAAAAGCATTAAACTCATCACGTACTTTTTCAGTTATTTCAATAATTTCTTGATTCTTAACCGTGATTTTTTCACTGAAGTCTTTGGTGATCTTTGTTTGAGTTTCGGTGATCTTCTGAATGTCTTGGGTGTTAGCCAACGCATTCATGCTATCGACACTTGCCTCAGTTGCTAAAGAAATAATTTCCATTTGCTTTTCTGCAAGCTGATTCCAGGCTTTAAGATTTAATTGTCCAAAAGATCCTACACTTTCAAGGCTCTTGCTGCTTACATCTTTGAAAAGTTTCATGTTGTCATCAAGGTTCATCATGGTTGTCGCTCCAATGGTTAAGATAATTATGTTGCATTGCAATATTTGTTGCAGTGCATCATAGAGTGTTTTTTAGTCAGGAGCAATAGCTTTTGGCTAAAAAAGTACAAAAAATATCCATTAATTGATTTGTCGTAGGTTATAGGGGGCTTATTGGGCTAATCGTTTAGAGAGGTGATTAACCAAGCAACATTTGATAATGCTGCTTGCTGAAGGTGCTTAATCTTTTATTTTTTGGTCTTATCCGGATCTGTGTTAAAAAAGGAACTTTGCATGTCACTCCACAGCTTCATATTTTGCTGAGCTATTTGCGTGATGTTATCTAATGGGTTTTGCGCGTTTTTGCTCATTAAGTGTTGTTGCTTGCTAAATGCAGCCAAACTTTCTTCAAGATATTGACCAAATATACCTTGGGCTGCGCCGCCATAAAAGCGAATCAAGTGCGCTAGGGTGTTTTCGCTAAACATCGGTTTACCACGAGACTCTTCCTCCATAATAATTTGCAAAAGAATACTCCTTGTTAAGTCTTCTTCGGTATTGCTGTCTATTACCTGGACCTCTAACCCTGCCATGACTAACTCTTTCACCTTGGTCACCGTAATGTATTTACTTGTTTCTGTATCGTAGAGGCGGCGGTTTGGGTATTTTTTGATGATCCGGGGCTGTAGCATGGCGGTACTCACTTTTAAATTGATTACGACTAGTGTAACCAGCTTGTTCTTTTATGCCAACTAAATCCTTTATTACAACGGCTGGTACCTGCTGCTAAGCCCCTAATAAGGCCTAGTTTTTTTGATTTGCCAGGTAATTGGAATTGGACCTCTATTTTGGCCATTAGTATTCTGAGGACAAAATTACTAACAAATTTGTTGATTTTTAAAGCAGTTTAAAGTTAGTATCTACTCGAATTGCTGCGGTGCACAATAATGGCGTCGGACGGAGCAGTTGGTAGTCAATGGGACTTGATGAGTTTTAAATTGACAGTTTTTCGCAAAATTAATCAGTTAATGCTAAGGCATTACCGTCACTGTAGAAGGTCAGAAAATGTTATATCAGGTTCATCAACGTTATATGGATGCAGTAGCGCCGGTCAATAGCTGGATGCAACAGATGCAAGCATTGTGTAGTAAGTCGTGGTCACCACTTAACTATACCTTTGCTGGTAAAACAATCGCGGCCACAGCTGAAGTGATAGAACGTTGTACCGGTGTCTATGCCCGGCCAGAGTTTGATATAGAATACGCCAATATTGATGGCAATAAGATTGCTATCAAAGAAGAGATAGTAATCGCTAAACCATACTGTAACTTGCTTCACTTTAAGCGTAACGGTCAATACGAGCACCCAAAGGTGTTGTTGATAGCGCCTATGTCTGGGCATTACTCGACCCTATTACGTGGCACCGTTGAGCATTTTATTGATGATCATGAGGTTTATATCACGGACTGGATTAATGCGCGCGATGTGCCACTTAGCGAAGGGGATTTCTCTTTTGATGACTATGTTAGCTACCTAATTGAATTTAGTGAATTCTTAGCAGGGGACTTTCATATAATTGCCGTATGCCAGCCAACGGTACCAACTGTAGTCGCAGCTGCCGTTATGGCCCAGAATAATGAAACCTTTCAGCCAAAGTCTATGTCCCTCTTAGGTGGTCCGATCGACACTCGGGTGAGTCCAACTGAAGTGAATGAATATGCGATATCTAAAGAACTCGAGTGGTTTGAAAATAACGTTATTTGTACTGTGCCTGACAAATATGCCGGGGCTGGACAGAAGGTATACCCTGGGTTTATTCAATTAACCGGGTTTCTTAGCATGAATCTTGACACTCACATTAATAAACATTTCACATTCTTTGGTGATTTGGTTAAAGGAGACGGTGACAGCGCAGAAAACCATCGTAAGTTTTACAACGAGTACCTCGCGGTGATGGATATGCCTGCTCAATTTTATCTAGACACGATTCGTCATGTCTTCATTGAGCATCAATTACCAAAAGGGGAGATTATGTATCGAGGAAAGTCGGTAAATACCAAATTGGTCAAAGAGGTGGCATTGTTGACTATCGAAGGAGAAAACGATGATATTACAGGAGCCGGACAGACCAGGGCGGCCCACGATATTCTCTCAGGCATACCAAAAAGTAAGAAGCAACATCATACCCAACCAGAAGTTGGGCATTATGGGGTCTTCAACGGACGCCGATTCAGAGAGGAGATCGGCCCGAAAATAAAAGGGTTTATCGCCAGTTACCAATAACCCCTTTCACTATGTTACGCAACCGTTTGTGGACCCTGAGAGTAGTTATTGATGCGCAGCTAAATAGTTGTTGGTTAGGCTGTTTAGCCGCTGCTTTTGTGAAGCTGAAATAAAACTCGCTTCGATAGCGTTAAAGGTAAATTGGGCGATTTCCAGTTTGGTCATGGGGTGAGCATTGTGCACCGCCATGAAGTTATCGACCATATAGCCACCAAAATACGCTGGATCGTCAGAATTTATGGTGACACAGAGTCCTTTACGAAGGAGCTCGACAATGTTGTGCTGCTCCATCTGATCAAAAACCTTGAGTTTTATGTTGGATAGAGGGCAAACGGTCAGTGGTGTGCGAGAACTAGCCAGTTGAGCCACTAATACCTCGTCCTCTGCGCAGCGAACACCGTGGTCTATCCGGTTTATTTTTAGCAATTCCAACGCTTCGCGGATATTATCGGCTGGCCCTTCCTCACCAGCATGAGCCACGGTTAAAAAGCCTTGATCTCGGGCTTGGGCAAACACGCGTTCAAACTTTGCCGCCGGATGACCTATTTCTGTAGAATCGAGCCCGATGCCAACAATTTTGTCTTTATGTGGTTGCGCTTGCGCCAATGTAGCAAATGCGGAGGCTTCGTCCAAATGGCGCAGAAAACACATGATTAATTTGCTGGTGATACCTAGCTCTGACGTGCCTTTTAAGAGTGCACGGTGAATGCCATTCACCACAGTGTCAAAGTCGATTCCTCGCTGGGTATGTGCCTGGGGATCGAAAAATACTTCCGTATGTTGCACATTATCTTTCTGACATCGCAGTAGATAGTGCCATGTCAGGTCAAAGAAATCTTGCTCTTCAATCAGGACGTCGGTGCCCTTAAAGTAGATGTCCAGGAAGGATTGGAGGTTGTGAAAGTTATAGGCCTTTCTAACCTCAGCGACCGAATTAAATGGTATATCGACGTTATTACGCCTTGCAAGATCGAACATCAGTTCAGGCTCCAGGGTTCCCTCTAGATGTAGGTGGAGTTCGACTTTGGGTAACGACTGAATAAATTCTTTCATAACTAAGTTCCTAATAAATTAAATTTACTAAGCACTTTTCTTCTGAATAAAATGCAGCATACAAAGAGAAAAGCACTAATGTACTAAACTCTTCGTAATCAGAAGTTATTGGCTTCTGGTAGAGACCCCCAAACCATATTACTGGGGTTATACGAAGTGAAAAATAAGGGCAGACAGCGCGGCTATCGGCAACTTACAGTCGATAATAACTTAGGCGAATCCTAGAGTCCATTGAGAAATTGATTGTCATATAGTTAACAAGGTGGTCAACGTTCATCGACTACTAAATGGCCAATGCTATAGCAGAAAAATTAACAGTTGGTTTTTACCTCTCAGTAGGTATTAGGTGTCTCGATTAACCAACTGTATAGCCTGTAATAATGGATGTGTTTTATTTTATCCAGCTTTGCGCGCCAAGATGGTTGCGAATTGCAATTTTGCGCCATTGTGCATAGTCCCTACGTCTTCATTGTACTTGATAAGCTCCCATCCCTGATAAGCGTCACGCAACTGCTCGGTTTTTAGGGTAGAAGGGAAGGGGACTGGACAAGGATGTGCTTCAGTGCTCATGGCGCAAACAATCAGGTTATAACCGCCTGCCAACGTATGCTTTTGCATGTCAGCGATAATAGCGTCAACACGAGCAGGATCGGTAAACATTAAGGTCACGGTACAGGCAATAAAGCCATAATCCTTACCAAGGTTCGCATCATTAATGTCGTACACCTGAGTTCTAATATTATTGATCTTCTCTTCAATACTAATGCTTTGGAGCATATCAATGGCATTGGCATTATTATCAATGGCGGTAACCTTAAATCCGAGTTGGCTGAGATACACAGCATTGCGCCCATTTGAGCACCCCATATCTAACGCATCGCACGGATCGATAATTTTGCATGCTTCTACTATTTCACTATGGGCAGGGTTTAAACCGTAACGACTATTTAGATCAACTATCATGGTAACAACTTAGTTTTGAAATGAAGTCGTTATTTTACGCTTTATCTTGGGCCATTGAAGGTCACTAGGCAAATTTTGTGCTCATAAGTTGACCCTAATCAACAACAGTTACTATTGCAATTATGCCAGCCTAGAACCGCTGTTTGTCTATAACTTTGGCATCAGCCGCACACCACTGACTATTGATGGTTCCTCTCCCTTAGTACCATGTTTTGTTATCTGGCGAGTTATGACCGTCAACTTAAGCAGTCATAACTCACTAACCGTTATGCGGACAGTTACATATCATCAAGCGTAACTTTAACATATCGGCCCGGGGCAGGCTCAATTTCAGGATAATCCTCCATATTGAGTGTCGTCACTGGGACTTTTTTACCGGCACGACGCTTTAGCCAGGTGTTCCAATGTGGCCACCATGAGCCTGTCTCTTTTGTTGCAGACTCAAGCCACTGATCAGCGCCATTTGTCGTGTCACTGTTGACCCAATAATGTCTTTTGTTTTTTGCTGGTGGGTTAATGACACCTGCTACATGACCACTGGCGCCTAATACGAACTCGCACTTTCCGCCAAGGAGTTCCACTCCCTTAAATGTGCTTTTCCATGGCGCGATATGATCGCCAATGGTCGATAGAAAATAGCAGGGAGTATCGACTTTTGATAAATCAATGGCTTGTTCGCATATTTGCATTGCATTGGGTTTACATAACTTGTTTTCCAGATACATTTGGGTAATGTAAAAACGATACATTTGATAGGGTAAGTTGGTGGAATCCCCATTCCAGTACAGAATGTCAAAGGGAGCCGGTTGTTTCCCTTTTAAATAATTATTGACTACGTAGGCCCAGATTAAATCATTGGAACGCAACATATTAAAAGCGGTCGCCAGTTGCCTGCCACTTAACACCCCATCTTCTTTAGCTTTGGCTATTAGGCCATCAATTTGTACTTTATCGATAAATACCGAAATTTCACCTGGCTCTTCAAAATCAAGTAGGGTAGTTAGGAAAGTAGCGCTTTGCACTTGTTTATCGTTCTTGGCAGCCAAAACGGCCAGAGCACTCGCCAGTAATGTGCCTCCGACACACCAGGATACCGCATTGAGCGTTTTGGTATTGCTCATCGAATTGACGCGTGTGATCGCGTTTATCACGCCTTTCTCCACGTAATCATCCCAAGAAATTCCGCCTTGGCTACTGGTAGGGTTTATCCAAGACACCAGAAATGTATTTTGGCCCTGTTCAACACAATATTTAACAAACGAATTGTGAGGCTGTAAGTCTAAAATATAATATTTATTGATGCAGGGCGGAATAATTAAGGTCGGTCTAGCATGGACGGTTTCACCCTGTGCCTTGTAATGTATTAACTGAAAAAGATCATTTTCATAAACAACTGAACCTTCCGTCACCGCGATATTCTCGCCTAACGTAAAGGCATTTTCGTCTGTCATGCTTATCCGGCCTTTTTCAATGTCTTGCACTAGGTTATGCAAACCGTTTACTAGACTTTGGCCCTTAGTTTTTATGGCTTCATTGATGACTTCAGGATTTGTTAGTGCAAAGTTCTCTGGGGAAAGCGCGTCCGTATACTGCTTTGTGTAAAAGGACAATTTTTCCTTTTCATGCTCTGGTAATGCGGCATTAGCTGAAAACTCGTTTAATAAGTTGGACGCGACGACATAGGATTGTTTTATATACTCAAACACCTGCGTCTGTGCTACTTCGAGCGTATTGTCTGGCAATGGGTCTATATCGCTGCTTTGTGCTTGCTCGAAAAATTGCTGCCACAGTCCGAGTTGTTGTTTTTGCAGGTTCCCAACCGCTTCTATCCAGCCTGATGGTTGGGTGATGTTTTGCTGTGAAATCTCAAGCCATTGTTGATTAAACTCTTGTAGCGCTTGCTGAGTTTTATCTGACGCCAAACTTGTTAATATTTTCTGAGTCTCTTTGTTTATCAACTCAAAAAACTCTTGGTCAAATAAATTAGTGCTCATATAAAACTCCTTTCTGGGATTACGCCATCCAAAGCGAGACAACTTCAAGGTTATCTATAATGGCCTCGCTCTGGGGATGGTTACTCACTTGCTAATACTTTAGGTTTGTCATCAACGGGTTTGGTTGCTGCCTTGACAGCCGGTTTCTTGCTAACGGTTGTTGGTGGCTTTGTATTTACACTGTTCTTTGCTTTAGTTTGATTCGAAACCCTGGGTTTAGCTGGTGTTGCCTGTTTCAGCGGTAAATCCCTTTGCTCATTCACTTTAGGCTTAGCTTGTGCCTTCGCCTTTTTTGGTTGAGTTATGTTGGGAACTGGCTGCGTTTCTTTGGGGGCCGCGTTGCTCGCTGGTACCGCATTGCTTGCCTTAGTATTGACTTCCTTTAACGTTTTTTTAGCCTTTGGTTTTGCGGTGGCTTTTATCGCTTTAGGTTTGGCATTACTTCTCGCTTTCTTAACTGGCTTCTTTTCGGCTGCCGCACCTGCGGGTCCTGGACTAGCATTGTTTTGGCCTTGGGCTGACGAAAAAGTGCTAAATGCAAGATTAACCTGTTGGCTGCTAGCGTCGCTAAACTTGCTAAAGATTGCTTGCTGTTTACTTAGGTTTTCCTGGAACAGTGCGAGTGTTTGTTGCGTGTCAGTGGAGTTAACCAGACCCTTTGCCAAATTTATGCTTTGGTTTAGTTGTGCTGAGTAATATTCACTTTTGGTCTTTTGAATGTTTAAGAATAGACTAAGACTAGTTGATGCAGCCTTAGCCCAATGGTCAGTCAAGTTGGAAACTGATGACGAAGATTGTTGGTTCATAATTACCTCTGTCCTTTTTGGTATGTATCTCGGTTAGTGGCGAGTAACAACGATAGAATAGGGCGGTGTCAGCAAAACATTTGATTAGCTGACACGCCTCATAGTCGTTAGCTAATGGCTTTGACCACTACAGCAGTACCCATACCACCGCCGATACAAAGTGATGCTAGACCGTACTTATTGCCGCGTTTTTGCATTTCATGAAGCAGCGTAACAATAATTCTGTTTCCAGACGCTCCTAACGGGTGACCAAGGGCAATCGCGCCACCGTTAACGTTGGTACGTTCGGTCAGTGATGTTAGTGATTCATTGTGTTCAGTACATAACTGCTTCATCACGCCCAACGCCTGTGCTGCAAATGCTTCATTTAGCTCAAGTAACTCGATATCTTTTAAGCTAAGTTCGGCCTTAGTTAGTGCGGCAGCGACTGCTGGAACCGGACCAAGGCCCATGACCTGTGGGTCGACGCCGGATTGGGCATAACTTACGAGTTCGGCAATGGGCTCTAGCGCATACTGGTTAACTGCCGCTTCAGAAGCCAGGAGGATCGCAGAACCACCATCGTTTAGACCCGATGCATTCGCTGCGGTGACCGTACCATCTTTTTTGAATGCAGGGCGCATTTTGGTGAAAGCCTCAGCTGCTGCTTCTGCCTTTGGGTATTCATCTTGGCAAATTGTTTTGGTTTTTCGGCGCACCGTCACATCGACCGGCACGATTTCGTCAACAAACTTGCCTGATTCAATTGCACTTGCTGCTCGAAGCTGACTTTGTAAAGCGAAGTCGTCTTGATCCGTTCGGCTCACATCCAGTTGCTGTGCAACATTTTCAGCCGTGATCCCCATATGGTACTTGTTAAACACGTCTGTTAATCCATCATCGATAAGCGAATCTGACATCTCCAGATTCCCCATCTTAGTACCAAAGCGAATATCGGAAGTGACGATGTAGGGGTAGCGGGACATGTTTTCACCACCACAAGCTACAACAACATCGGCATCGCCAGCCTTTATATGCGCTGCACCATCCATCACTACTTTCATTCCGCTGCCACAGATCATATTCACTGTGTAAGCTGGGACTTCGTTTGGTAAACCAGCAGCGATTGCAGCTTGGCGGCCTGGGCCCATGCCTTGTCCGGCAGCAATTACATTGCCCATTAATAATTCATCGACTTGATTTGGTGCTAGACGACTTTCTTGCAAAACTGCCTTTACTGTCTCTGCTGCCAGTTGTGCTGCCGGGACAGACTTGAAGCTACCACCAAACGAACCAATAGCGGTGCGCTTGGCGGAGACTATATAGACTTTACTCATATAAAAATCCTTCTAAAATATCGGGGGAAAATGCCGTTAATTTACTAAAATTGCCTTAGTGCATGTACTGGCCGCCGTTAATATTAAGGGTTTCACCCGTAATAAAACCTGCAGCATCACTGGCTAAATAACTAATGGATTCGGCGATTTCTTTTGGGGTCGCCAGGCGTTTCTCGGGGATCTGAGCCTTGATTGAATCAAGTACATCATCGGCAAGTGCTGCTACCATTGGCGTTGCTGTGTAGCCTGGGGCGACGGCATTAACGGTAACCCCAAAACGCGCAGACTCAAGTGCCAGCGATTTGGTAAAACCGATCATACCGGCTTTCGCTGCTGCGTAGTTGGCCTGACCAAATTGACCCTTTAGACCGTTTATTGAGGTAATATTGATGATGCGACCATTGCCTTGCTCGCACATACTATGAAATAGCGGTTGGGTTACATTAAACAGACTGTGCAGGTTGGTGTTTATTACGTCCTCCCATTGCTCAAAGCTCATTCTTTTGAAGGTGGTGTCCCGTGTAATACCGGCGTTGTTAACTAAAACATCGATGTGGCCATAGTCTTCAATAACGTCCTTTAACGTGCTACCACAAGCTGTGGTATCACAAACATCTAGTGCGAGTGTTTTGACTCTTCCTTCGCTGAATACTTCCTCTTGTAACCAATCTTGTGCTGAACTTTCTTTTCCCGGACGATGGGTAGCCAATACTGTGTATCCATCACTTGCAAGAGAGTGACAAATAGCTGTTCCTATGCCGCCCATGGCACCAGTAACTAACGCAACTTTACTTTCACTCATATAGACCTCCTAGCCTTTAAATAGATGATTGCGGTAATATTATTTAGCTTACTTTCCTTTTATGACACTTTTAGCAAATCTAGATGACGCTTTGCCTGTTGGTCGAAACTTAAGCTACTTACATTAGTAGGATTTTTATACTATTCATTGGTATGAGACGCATTTTTTAAATGATAAAGCGCCATAGAAACAGGGACTTGTATTGATAAATTAATTTTAAATAATAATGTGACGAGGGCTATAAGAGGCTTGAGTCTTGTGTTTGATGTGTAGTTTTATTAATCAATTCTCCTTTAGTATCAAGTAACTCAGAGGGTAGGTCACGATAACAAAGCATGATGCATGTCCACCTAAAGGTGGAATATAGACAAAAAAAAGCCTGCATTGATGCAGGCTTTGTTATCTCAAATTGAACCTTAGTAACTATCGTTATGAACTGCCGCGATAGCACGACCTGATGGCTCATTCATGTTTTGGAAACTCTCATCCCAAGCCAGCGCCTCTGGTGTTGAACAGGCTACAGATTTTCCGCCAGGTACACATTGAGCTGCGGTATCATTAGGGAAATGACCTTCAAAAATCGTTCTAAACAAGTAGCCTTCTTTGCTATCTGGCGTGTTGTGAGGGAACTTAAACTGAGCATTTTCTAGTTGCTGGTCTGTTACCACGCTATCTGCATAAGCTTTTAATTCGTCAATCCAAGAATAGCCAACACCATCTGAGAACTGCTCTTTTTGGCGCCAAGCGACAGACTCAGGTAACATATCAGAGAAAGCCTCACGTAAAATGTGCTTTTCCATTCGATCTTTGGTGATCATTTTAGCGTCAGGGTTTTGCGTCATCGCAACATCGATAAACTCTTTGTCTAAGAAAGGTACGCGGGCTTCGACACCCCAAGCTGACATCGCTTTGTTGGCACGAGCACAATCAAACATATGTAACTTGTCTAACTTACGGACTGTCTCTTCATGAAACTCTTTCGCGTTAGGTGCTTTATGGAAATATAAGTAGCCCCCTAATAGTTCATCTGAACCTTCACCTGACAATACCATTTTGATGCCCATCGCTTTGATTTTACGGGCCATTAGGTACATAGGTGTTGACGCGCGAATGGTTGTTACATCGTATGTCTCTAGATGATAAATAACGTCCTTTACTGCATCAATCCCTTCACGGATAGTGAAGTGAACCGGGTGGTGAACCGTACCCAAATGGTCTGCAACCTTTTGTGCCGCGACAAGATCAGGTGAGCCCTCAAGGCCAACGGCAAAAGAGTGTAATTGTGGCCACCAAGCATTGGACTCGTCATTATCTTCTACACGTCGCTTAGCAAATTGCTGTGTAATCGCAGAGATAACTGAGCTATCTAAACCACCTGAAAGAAGCACGCCATAGGGGACATCTGACATTAGCTGACGCTTAACTGAGTTTTCCAAGGCGACTTTTAAAGCTTGCGGACTAGCTTCATTATCCTTTACGTTTTCGTAGTCTCTCCAATCACGGTTGTAGTATTTCACTAGCTTGCCTACTTTGCTGTCAAGGTAGTGACCAGGAGGGAACTCTTCAA
Organism: uncultured Gammaproteobacteria bacterium; assembly: GCA_937139475.1. Lineage (GTDB taxonomy): Bacteria > Pseudomonadota > Gammaproteobacteria > Enterobacterales > Psychrobiaceae > Psychrobium. The sequence continues at coordinate 80,746 of CAKZQF010000101.1, forward strand.
TCGTTTTACAAACTGGAACCAGGGCTTTCATTTCAGAAGCAACGTAGAAGTTACCGTTCTCATCATAGCCCGTGTACATTGGAATGATGCCCATATGATCACGGCCTAAAAGGTAACGATCTTGCGCTTCATCATATAGAGCAAATGCAAACATACCGTTTAATTTGTCAAGAAACTCGCTGCCGTGGGCTTGGTATAACGCTAGAATGACTTCACAGTCTGATTTTGTCTGAAAAGCATACTCTGGATATTGCGCACCAAGTTCTTTATGGTTATAAATTTCACCATTAACCGCTAAAATATTGTCTCTATTTTCGTTGAATAATGGCTGCGCACCGTTATCGATGTCAACAATTGATAATCTCTCATGAGCCAGTATTGCACGGTCAGATGCATAGATACCTGACCAGTCTGGACCACGGTGGCGCATCAATTTTGACATTTCTAGCGCGGTTGTACGTAATTGTTGTGGATCTGACTTAATGTCGAAAATCGAAAATATAGAACACATGGGGTAAAACTCTCCAAATAAAGCTAGTTGCTTTTTTATAGGCAATATAATACGAAGGACAAGCTTTTTGCTCGTCTAGTGTTGGCGGCTTTGTGAAGTGCGACTTGGCCATTTTAGAACGGCTCTTGAGTCGCTATTTATTGCGCGTCTGTTATTCTTTTGTGAATAATCTATATCGCATCAATAAACAGTGTATTTATTATCTTGCAACGTTTATAACTAATGGGTTGCCCGTTGTCAATGGTAATCTAAGCAGTTAGGATAGTATCTACACAATTTAGTTAAATAAATGTAATTGTGCTTAATTGAGGTGATTTAATTTTTAAATAAGTGGTTTCGAAAATGTTGATTTTAGGTAAAACAAAAATAATAAAAAAGAGTAAATTGTTGGCCTTTTTATGCATCACGCTAGCGGGTAGTAGCTTGGTGAAAGCAGAAATTGTGAGTGAGATAAATACCGCAGAAGCAATATGCAAAGACCAAAGTGAGGAAATGTTAGAGGAATTAGGACTAGCCCCGAAGGCGTGGGCAGCAGAGAACAATAACAGCGATGGTAAATTTAATATTGAGGGACATTGGCAAACAAGAAATGGTGGGTATATTGTAGAGTGTGAAATTCCATACAAAGCCGATGCAGACCAATTGGTTGTTAGGTTATTTCAGGTGTGAGTTTCGTTATTGGCTAATACCAACTGCCAATCGAGCCGATATAAAAAAACCGAGCTAAGCTCGGTTTTTTATCAGCCAAGCTTAATTGGCAGCATAGCCTTGAGCGGGGAGCTTATTTCCGTCAAGCACAGCAAATGACGTTGTACCTTCACTGCCCATTTCTAGACGCTCTTGACACATCCAGCCAACGACCAACGGATAAATTCGATGCTCTTGTTGATGGACTCGTGCCGCCAGATCATCACTGCTATCTTCAGCAAAAATTGGCACCTTCGCTTGTAAAACGACTGGGCCACCATCTAACTCTTCGGTAACAAAATGAACACTAACACCATGCTCTTGATCACCGGCATCAATCGCACGCTGGTGAGTGTTAAGCCCTTGATATTTTGGTAACAAAGAAGGGTGAATGTTTAACATTCTCCCTTGATAGTGTTGTACAAACCCAGGGGTAAGAATGCGCATGAATCCAGCAAGCACGATGATGTCAGGTTGATAGGCATCAATGGCTTGCTGTAATACGGGATCATATTCTTCACGGGAGTTATAAGCTTTATGGTCAACAACCTGGTTGCTCACGCCAGCGTTCTCTGCGCGCTCTAGGCCAAAAACGCCAGGGCGATTAGAAATCACCCCAACGACTTCACCGGCGATAGCATCGCTTTGACAATTGTCTATGATTGCCTGCAGGTTGCTTCCGCTACCACTAATCAATACCACGATACGTTTTGTCATGATTATCAGCCTTTCTTAACGTGGTTATGCAATGCTTACTTGTTCTTCGTCACCATTTCGGGCGGCGATTGAACCAATGTGCCAAGCATTTTCACCAAGTTCTTTAAACTGTGCTAGTGCGCCTTCTAAGTCTTGTTGAGGAACCACTAGGATCATTCCAACACCACAGTTGAAAGTACGGTACATTTCATACGTATCGATATTACCGTTAGTCTGTAACCAGTTGAAAATTTCAGGCCACTGCCAGCTTGATCCATCCACCTCAGCTTTTAGGTTTTCTGGTAAAACGCGTGGAATATTTTCCCAAAAACCACCGCCAGTAATGTGCGATAGAGCATGTACATTATGCTTTGCAATGACTTCCAGGCAATTCTTTACATAAATACGTGTTGGCTCTAACAGATGATCAGCAATGCTCTTATCACCCAGTAGTTCGTCAGTATTAGCGTTGCTAACCTCCAGTACTTTACGAATTAATGAGAAGCCATTTGAATGAGGGCCAGATGAAGCTAGTGCGATCAGAGCATCTCCTTCGGCTACTTTAGTACCATCGATAACATCTTCTTTTTCGACAACACCAACACAGAATCCTGCCATATCATAGTCATCGCCATGATACATACCAGGCATCTCAGCCGTTTCACCACCAATAAGCGCACAGCCTGAAAGCTCACAGCCTTTACCAATACCTGAAACCACAGCAGTAGCAACGTCAACATCTAACTTGGCAGTAGCAAAGTAGTCTAGGAAGAAAAGTGGTTCGGCACCTTGAACAATAAGATCGTTCACACACATACCGACCAGGTCGATACCGACACTCTCGTGACGTTTTAGATCAATTGCCAAGCGTAGTTTTGTTCCTACACCGTCAGTTCCTGATACAAGTACTGGGTTTTTGTATTTAGTTGGTAATTGGCAAAGTGCGCCAAATCCACCAATGTTCCCCATTACCTCTGGGCGGTGAGTACGTTTAACAACACTTTTAATATTGTCTACAAGTGCATTACCTGCGTCGATGTCTACACCAGCGTCTTTATAACTTAGAGATTTAGAATTACTCACGAGTACCTTCAACCTAATTGCATGAAAAATTTTTTTGCGTATTTTAAACTAATGTCGCGCCAGAAAACATCGAAATATGAGATTTATTTCACTCTTTTTTTAAGTTTGCGAGCCTAAAAGGTGATCTTTAGCACGTTCCTGTCAGCAGTGTCAGCTTATACCTGGGATAATTTCACGGGCTATTCATTTAGGATACAGACTTGGGCTATTAAGATTATTTTTACGTGATATCACTGCATTACAAAGATATTTACTTTGTAGTGTGCTAATATTTTTCCTATTACACTGATTTTATTTAAGTAAATACTTGTGAAAAACTCATCGCTAACTATTTTTGTTTTGGTTGTTATACTTTTAACGCCACAATTGGCCTACGCAAAGCTTGTTGATTCGCTCTATAGCGCAGCACTTCCAGCAGCGAGTCAGTCATCAACTCAACGTAAAGCAACGATCCCGGTCTTATTCAAGTCGGTGCTCATTAAAGTTTCTGGGCAAAGTGATGTTACTCAGAACCAAATGCTTAGTAATGAAATCGGGCAAGCGATGAGTTACATCACGACCTTTAATTATCAAATGATAGAGGGTAAGCAACACCTGGTCGCAAGCTTTAATGAAAGTTCAGTAGATGCTTTGCTAAAACGGGCGGGTATTTCTATTTGGGGAAACCAGCGCCCAACAGCAATGATTTGGCTAGCCCAGCGCACCGAAGATGGCCATCGAGTTGTTGTCTCTGATGACAATACTAACGAAACCGCTTTGTTATTGAAGTCTGTCGCTAAACAGCGCGGTATGCCGTTGCTGCTGCCACTATGGGATTTGGAAGACCAATTTGGGCTCAGTGCAGGTGAAGTGTGGGGCTTATTTCCTGATAGCGTCGGCGTTGCCAATTTGCGATACGGTACAGACTTTATGGTGCTGGCTAAAATTACTGAAAGTGGCTTAAACCAACAACTAAACTGGGCTATCTATAAGCGTAGCGATGACGGCGCTGGCTATGCTGATATTGTGGCTTCAGGCTTAGATGAATTTTCACAATATGATATCGCCATTACCGCCTTGGTTGACCAAACCAGCGATTTCTTTGCCAGACAATACAGCGTTGATACCAGTGAAGCCGGCGGAAGAAAGCAATTTCTTATCGCCAATGTAAACTCATTAGATAAGTATGCCGCCATATTAGCCTACCTTAATCGGTTAAAAGGCCTAGAAGCCGTTGGATTAAAACATAATAAACATCATCATTTTATTTTTGAGGCGACTTTGATTGGTAGTGACGAGTCACTTAACGAGGTAATTAGACTTGAGAAACGATTGGTTGAAGTCTATGACGAGGACCTTGGGCAAAGTGTTTATCACTGGCAGGGCAGGTAGTAGTTTTTAGCTTAGACGGTATTTTAATCGTTTAGCATTGATAGCGTATTGAAGCGGTTGCTTGGACAAAGATCAAGGTGATAAACTAGTTGCGTAATTTAAAAGTAAAGAGAGTGCTCTTTGTCACATCCTAAACAGCTGTCATTGCCCGTCTATTTACCTGACGATGAAACGTTTGGCAGTTTCTTCCCGGCGAATAACGAAGAGTTGTTATCGCAAATTTCTGCCTTGTGTGCAGACGATAGTGGACAATTTGTTTACCTATGGGGTGCTCCAAAATCTGGCAAAACGCATCTATTGCATGCGTGTTGTGCCACAGCTCAGGCCAAAGGCCAAAATACGTTTTACATCCCCTTTGAGATGTACGCGTCTATGAGCGATGCTATTCTTGAAGATTTGCACAACTTACCGCTAATTTGCTTGGATAATATTGATCTGGTGGCGGGAAATCCGTTGTGGGAAGTCGCGCTATTTGATTTATATAATCGCGTGCGTGAAGCCGGCGGCAAACTTATCGTTAGTGCAACAAACTCCCCAGCACACAATAGCTTTAAATTGCCAGATCTTGTTTCCCGCCTGAGTTGGGGCTTAACTTATCAAGTGCAAGCGATGTCCGACGACGATAAGTTAATTGCAATGCAAAAGCGCGCAGAATCACGTGGTTTAGTTCTCGGTGATGATGTCGTTAAATACCTATTTAACCGCCTAGATCGCGATCTTAGAACCTTGTTTGATACGCTAGACAAATTAGATAAAGCGTCGATGCAAGCTCAGCGCAAGCTCACCATTCCTTTTATCAAAGATACCTTAAAGCTATAAATTCTCTGGTGCCGTGCGCACATGAATGATTGTAAATAGCCAACACCGCCAAGTTATGGCAGTGCTGGCTCTGTGAAGGTTATTTGTCTTCTTTTTTCTTTCTAATGCTTAAACCCAGTTCCTGTCCGCGAAATTTTGCAAAGTAAGAGCAGCCAATAAACATCATACTGGCAAGCAATAGCTCGATGATCACGTAGAGTCGTTCTTCTGGGCGGTCCCAGATAAGTGTCAAGCCATGCAAGATGTAAAATAAGACGATGAAGTTAGACCAGGCATAAGTATAAGGTTTACGCTTTAGAATCCCCGCCATTGGCAAAAGTAGTGGTCCTAGCGTAAGTAATAAGGTGGTCCAGACACTCATTGTAGACGGGACGAGCACCACATGCCAAAGTGGTAAAAATAGCAGCAAACCAAAATAACCGGCCTGTCCAAGCCACATAAATCGTGCGGTTTTTTCACGCATTTCCATTACAGGATGTCCAACACTTGCTCTGGTGGGCGACCGATTGCGGCTTTGTCGCCATTAACGACGATAGGGCGTTCAATCAGCTTAGGCGTCGCTACTAAAAACTCAATTAATTGTGCTTCGCTATGAGTCGCTGGATCTATCGCTAACTCTTTATATTCAGCCTCTTTTACGCGCATCAATTGGTGTGCTGTGATCCCTAATTTGGTTAGGATTGATTTTATAGTTAGACCAGATAGCGGGGTTTTTAGGTATTCCACGACGTTAGGCTCAACACCATTATCCTTTAAAAGCTGTAATGTTTGGCGGCTTTTTGAGCAGCGCGCGTTATGATAGATCGTAATAGTTGACATGGTTTATCCTGTTATTGAATTATTGGCGCTGATTTTTGCTTAAATACGTAACTTTTTCAAGCTGTCTCGACTAAAGCGTAGCTGTTTTATGCGCGCTTCAATGCGAGCTTGGGTAATATCATCGTTCTTGAGCAAATTATGCGCTTGATAAAGGTCTTTTAACGCCCCTTTATAATTGCCATATAACGCAGACAATTCCGCTTTGGCCATATAACGTGCTACAGGTTGGTTAGCCTGCTGATGAATTTCTTGTTTTAATCCCCACGCAGCGACATTTTGTTGGTGTTTTTGTAAGAATAACTCCAGTACGTTGGCTGCTGCATCAAAGTCTTTAGCTTCAAGTAACGCGCTAGCGTAGTTGAGGGCGATCACCTGGTTGTTGGGCATGATTTGGTTATATTCTTTTAGCAAGCTAACGGCGTCTTTGACCTTACCCTTAGCCAGCAAAATGTCACTTAGGGTGTCAATGTAAAACAGATTATTTGGATCAATTTTACGCAAACCCTTAATCAGGGTATAGGCCTCATCATACTGTTTTTGCTCAAACGCTAATAGTGCCTTGGTGTAGCGCTGCGCTTGCTGACGCACATCTGACGTGGCTTTATTCTCATGTTCGGCCCGTGCTAGCTTTTCCGATAGCTCTTGTTGATTAAAACGGACATTGATGCGCGCTTTAGCTAAATGAAAATTGATATTATCACTGAGTTGCACCGGGGTGTATTGCTGCACTCGTATACGGGTTTCTGCAATACGTGATTCCGTCACAGGGTGGCTCATCAACATGGGCGGAATTTTAGTTGAATAGCGATATTGGCTCGCCATTTTTGAAAAGAAAATAGGGGCACTGTAAGGATCAAAGTTACTTTTGGCTAATAGTTCGATACCGATGCGATCTGCTTCTTTTTCGTTTAATCGGGTGTAATTTATCGACATTTGTTGCGACAGTGCCAAGCTGGTTTGCAAGCCCGCCATGCCAGCTTCCCCCGCACCAGCAAGTGCCAATGCAATGGAACCCAATACCGCGGCGATAGTTGCAGGATTGTTGCGTGCTCGCGCTTCGATAGAACGCGCGAGATGGCGTTGCGTTACGTGGGTAATTTCATGGCCAAGTACTGAGGCGAGCTCACTTTCATTGTCTGTGAGTAGGATAAGCCCGGTATGAATACCGACGTTACCACCAAAAAACGCAAACGCATTAATCGCGTTATTCTGTACCACGAAAAACCTGAATTGTGTTTTTACATCATTGGCTTGCGCCACTAAGGATAAACCAACATCATTAATATACTCATCGATGAGTGGGTCATTAATGATCGGCAGCTGACTGCGTAGCTGCATCATGTAGGCTTGGCCAAGGCGGATCTCTTTCTCAATGGTCAAGGAAGAAGATGCGACGGTACCCAGTTCAGGTAACTTGTTTTGATAGTCAGCAGCGGCGAGGGGAAGCGCTGTAATTACCGCTAGTGATAGCAGTGCTTTTTTAAATCTTTGCATTAATAAGTTCCTTTAACGGATTATTGAATTCTTTACGTTGAGCTTTAGCGCAGAACAAGCAATAATACGTTCTTCTTTTATACGAGCACGCCACATTGATTACGTTAGATTTTACACAGTCTCGATGCCCAATTCCATTAGTTCAAACAAAGCTACATTTAAAAAGAACACAACGTGGTGATAAGTTTCGTCTTATCTTATCTGACCCCGGTTCACTATCAGATGTTCCCAAGTTATTGAAAAAATTAGGGCATGAGATTGTGTTGCAGCAATCAAAAGATGATAATGTGCACCATTACATAATATCGGTTAACGGTTAGGAAAAAAATTTAATGATAGAAATGGTAAGTAATTGGTATAGAAAACGCTTTTCTGACCCACATGCCGTCACCCTCGTTTTCATCTTACTGGCATTAAGTGTTTTAATATACTTTTTTGCCGATATATTAATGCCGCTGTTGGTCGCTATTGTTTCAGCATATTTGCTCGAGCGCCCCGTCACCGCGTTAAGTAATAAAGGACTACCACGCACTCTTTCAGTTGCGGTGGTGTTAGCTTTGGCAGGAGCTGTTTGTTTTCTCATCGTATTTGGCATATTGCCTAGTGTGTGGCATCAAGTGCTTTCCTTAACAACAGAAATGCCCGACATGCTTGCACAGGCACAACAATTTATGATGGCTTTACCGCAAAAATATCCTGATTATGTTAGCGCGGCGCAAATTCAGGATCTTACCAATTCGGCTCAGGAGCATTTGATTGAATATGGTCAAGCAATCGTGTCACAGTCATTTAAATCGATTATCAATTTAGTTGCGTTGATGATTTATGTGATATTAGTGCCATTACTTGTGTTCTTTTTTCTAAAAGACAAACAGCTTTTGCTCGAAGGTGCCTCTCGCTTTATCCCTTCAAATCGCCGCTTGGCTGCACAAGTTTGGTCAGAAATGAATATTCAGATCATTAATTACATTCGCGGCAAGGTTATCGAAATAGTGATTGTGGGTGGCGTAAGCTACATCGCATTTTCAATTCTAGGATTAGCTTATGCGACGCTACTGGCGGTATTGGTAGGCCTTTCAGTGCTTATTCCCTTTATTGGTGCTGCTATTGTCACCATACCTGTTGCCTTAGTGGCATTGTTTCAATGGGGATTCACGGCGCAATTTGGTTATCTGATGATAGCTTATGGCATTATTCAAGCACTTGATGGTAACTTACTGGTACCGCTATTGTTTAGTGAAGCGGTTAATCTGCATCCGACCTCTATTATTGTCGCGGTATTATTATTCGGTGGCTTGTGGGGATTTTGGGGGGTATTCTTCGCTATTCCATTGGCCACATTGGTGAAAGCTGTTATCAACGCGATGTCAAAGCAAAAGCAGCATTCAGAAACGCAAAGCTAATCTCACCGCTAATAAAAAGCTACACCAAGTCCCGGTGTAGCTTTTTACCTTTATTTTTCCTGTTCTGGTACTTCCAGTTTAAAACGTCTAATCTGTATCACCATGCCAAAATTTGGATGGTCGAAGTAATGAATTTCTTTGGAACGAACGCGGCGGTTCTGAATCAATTGCGAACTTTGCAGCCACGGTGTTTCTACCAGTGTCTCTTGGTCAAGCTCAATGAGCTCCTCATGGCTTAACGCCGGTGTAACCAATGGCGAGGCGACTAAAGAAATCGAGTTATCTGGAGCTGGCAGGTTTTCCGCAGTTGACGCTCGAATAGTCTCGTCAAGGTCTGGTAATTCGAATTGCTTTGGTGGCACCATTGCTAATCCGGGCTTACGCAAATCGAAATCTGCCTCGATGAATAAAAAGCGATTTAAATAGATCTTTAGCAAGCCATCTAACTGCCAAAGCGGCGGCACTGGTGGTTCCTCTGGTTCCTGAAGCTCTTGGATAATCTCGGCTAACTCTATACTTGGTAAGACTTGTTGCAAAAGTTCTGTTTCTTGGTCAGTAGAGTCAAGTAACTGCTGAGCCAACGATTCAACGGGCGTTTCTTGGTTAAAAAGCACATTGGGCTCTACTTGTTCCGTTGTGTTTACTTCGTCAATGGGCAAGGGTAGCGGTGTTTCCTCTACCTCAACTTGACTGCCATCGGGGTTGTAGCTTGCTGCAAAATTTTCACCACCAAAAAGATGCATTGGTTTAGCCAAGTGACGAGCATAGACTGGCTGGCGCCATCCCGTATGTAAAATTGGGGTGAGCGATTTCTGCCAGCGCATCTTCTTGCGTAGTTCCACCAGCTCAAGGTTTTCAAGCGGTAATACATGTGGGTGGGTTAGCTCACTCTCTAATGCCTTAGCAATCAGGGGAACTGGCACTTGGTCTATGGTTGTTAGAGGCATTTGGTGAATAACCTCATAGTCAACACCATCTAGACTGAGTGTCGAGGGATAAGGATGAAATACTAACGGGTCAAACACTGGAATTATATCTTGCTCATCCATCGGTTGGGGTTGAGGCAGTGTTAACTGATCGTCTATCTCGGGTTCATCTTCTTGTACAGAGTTCTCTTGTTGCGCTATGCGCTGTTGGCGGACTTGATAGGCTTGAGCTAATAACGCTTCATCTGGTGCCTGACATTGTGTTGGCTCAACAATAACTTCCTCTGCTGGTAATTCAACGTCAGTGGCGTCTAATCCAGGCTCTTGGCTAATTACTTTTTCTAATGGTTCGTCAGCGCTTAACTCGGTTTCCTGCTTTTCTAAATTCAGGCGCTCTTGTACCAATTCAAAGCGCTGCTCCTGACTCAGGCTTGGGCAATCAACATAAGTCGGGTTTAGCTGCTGCCCTATGATATCAATTGATTTGTGCTGGCCGAATTGTCTAGGCGTTAAATGCAGCTGCTGGCTTGTTTTTTCGCTATGACGCTCAAACAAGATCAATTCAACTTCAAACCAATATTCAGTCGCATGGACGCTGTTAACGCTCAGTGCTAAGGCAAGTGCTGTGGGAATTAGTTTCATATTAAGTCTCTACTTGATGGCGTTCAAATTCATCCAGTAAGCTTCTTACTAATGTAATTCGATCGTTAGCATCGTCGGTTTTGATTAAAAATTTAAGCTTGTCACTACCATCTAGTTTATAAATTGCTGGCTGTTGCTGTAACAAGGACAATAAATAGCCCAGGTCTACTTTTGACTGCTTGCCAAAGACTAACTGGCCCCCATTGGGACCTGCTTCGAGTCGGTTGATGCCAAGTGCTAAGATGCGTTGTCTTATCGCTGTTACTTCAAACAGGTTTTTGGCCGGCTGAGGCAATAAGCCAAAGCGGTCGATTAACTCTACCTGAAGTGCGTCCAGTGCTTTTTGATCATCACAGTTAGCGACTCGCTTATAAAGCGAAAGCCTGGTGTTAACATCGAAGATATAGTCTTCGGGCAACAACGCTGAGATTTTCAAGTCTACATCACCACCTTGTGGAAGGAGGTTATCTAACGCAGGCTGTTCACCATTTTTAAGTGCGCGTGTAGCGCCATCTAACATTTCCATGTAGAGGCTAAAACCTATGGTTTGGATCTGGCCACTTTGATCATCGCCAAGTAACTCGCCGGCGCCACGGATTTCGAGATCGTGGGTTGCGAGTACAAAACCAGCGCCTAGATCAGTTAATGATTCAATCGCTTCTAGCCGTTTTACGGCATCTTTGCTCATACTGCGTTGTTCTGGGGTCAACAGATAGGCATAAGCCTGATGATGAGAACGCCCGACGCGACCACGCAATTGGTGGAGCTGGGCCAAACCGAATTTGTCCGCGCGATTAATAATAATGGTGTTGGCACTTGGAATGTCGATGCCAGTTTCTATAATGGTAGAGCAAAGCAACAGATTATAGCGTTGGTGATAAAAATCACTCATCACTTTTTCTAGCTCGCGCTCGCGCATCTGGCCGTGCGCAATGCCAATCCTTGCTTCGGGTAATAGGAGCTCTAGGTCCTGAGCCATATCTTCTATCTTGTCTACATCGTTGTGCAAGAAGTACACTTGCCCGCCGCGCATTATTTCGCGTCGTACAGCTTCTTTGACGATGGCATCGTCATACTGGCGCACAAAAGTGTTTACCGATAAGCGTTTTGATGGAGGTGTCGCGATAATCGAGAGATCGCGCATCCCACTCATGGCCATATTTAAGGTCCTTGGGATAGGCGTTGCAGTCATCGTCAAAATATCAATGTCGGCGCGCAGCGCCTTAATCTTCTCTTTTTGTCTGACCCCAAACCGATGCTCTTCATCGACAATTAACAGACCCAGATCATTAAACTTGATGTCGCCCTGAATGAGTTTATGGGTACCGATCACAATATCTACTTTGCCATTGGCGATATCATTTATCGTTTCCGTTTGCTGTTTTGCGCTTCTAAAGCGTGATAACTGGGCGACATTAATCGCAGACTTAGCGAATCTGTCCCTGAAATTTTCGAAATGTTGCTGTGCCAATAAGGTGGTTGGCACGAGTATAGCTACCTGCTTGCCATCATTGACCGCGACAAAGGCCGCGCGCATCGCTACTTCGGTCTTACCAAAGCCAACATCACCACAGACTAGCCTGTCCATGGCAGTCTTTTTCTGCATATCATTGACCACATGCAAAATCGCATTTTGTTGATCGACGGTTTCTTCAAATGGGAAGCTTGCGCTAAATTTATTGTATTCATCAAAGTCGAGGTTGAACTTGTAGCCAGGTTTCACCGCGCGCTGGGCGTAAATTTCTAACAGTTCAGCAGCAACGTCCCTAACTTTTTCGGCCGCTTTACGCTTTGCCTTAGTCCACTTGTCACTACCCAGGTGATGGAGTGGGGCACTTTCTTCACTTGCACCGCTATATCTTGAAATTAAATGTAATGACGCCACTGGCACATAGAGTTTTGCCTCACTGGCGTACTCTAGCGTGACATATTCTACGTTGACGCCACCATTCTCGATATAGGTGAGGCCCTGATACCGCCCAACACCGTGATCGTAGTGGACAACCGGTTGACCAATGGAGAGCTCGGCAAGACTACGAACGATCGCTTCACTGGAAATTGTTTGTGCTTTATCGCGCCTGCGGCGTTGTGATATCTGGATGCCAAAGAGTTCATTTTCACAGATTAGGTTGAGCTTGAGTTCGCCAAACACCACACTATTTTCAAGTGGCGCGACAACAACACTTAAGTTGGTTTGTAATGCTTGCGAGAAATCTTCTTGGGTGGTTAGCTTGATATTGTCCTTGGCTAAAAGCTCGATTAATGCTTGTGCGCGGCCCATCGATTCGACACAGAATACCGTGAGGTGATCCGCTGTCTGATTTAAATATTCCCGCAGTTTTAAGGTCGGCTCGCTTTTTTGGTGATCAACACTGATGTCGGTGATGCTGTTAGCATTAAGATTTATTTCACCAGCACTATTACCACAAGGCTCATGGCTAAAATGGATTTTCGGTAGCTTTTTTAAGCTAGCAAATAATTCTTCAACGCGGCTAAACAATTCTTGAGGAGCCAGGATTGGACGCTGACGATCGTAACGTCTTTCTTCATAACGGGCTTCTACATCACCGTAATGGGCAAGCGCTGCATGGTGAACGTCACCAAAGGTTAATAACTGGCTGTTTTTAGGTAGATAGTCAAATAATGTCGCGCATTGTTCAAAAAACAGCGGTAAATAGTATTCAATGCCAGCTGGCCACACTTGTTTGGTGACTTGTTGGTAAATCGACTCAGGAGCATTACTTGCATCAAACTTTTCACGCCAGTTACTTCTAAATTGTTCTATCGCTAGTTTATGGGTCGGAAATTCATGCGCCGGCAGAATTCGAATACTGCTCACTTTTTCTTTTGAGCGCTGCGTCTCAGGGTCAAAAAAAGCGATGGAATCAACGCAGTCGTCGATGTAATCGATTCGGTAAGGCTGATTACTGCCCATCGGGAAGATATCGAGTATTGAACCGCGTTGGCTATATTCGCCATGGGCTAACACTTGATGCACATTTTCATAGCCTGCCGCTTCTAATTGTCCTTTAAGCAGCGCAGGGTCTCGTTCCTCATCAACCGACAATATTAATGAGTTGCCCTGCAAAAACGCGCTAGGGGCTAATTTCGCCATTGCAGTCGCTACGGGAACTATTAATATGCCTTGCTCCATAGTGGGCAGGTGATACAAGGTTTCTAGTCGCTGCGAGATAATATCTTGGTGCGGCGAGAAATTATCATAAGGTAGTGTTTCCCAATCTGGGAATAACAAGACGCCGATATTATGCTGTTTTGCCAAGAAGCTAAGCTCAGACTCTAGCTTAAGTGCTGAACTGGTATCGTTACATAAGAGAACAGAGAGTCCGGGATGGCGTTTAGCCATCTCCATCATACTGATGGCAAGTGCGCTACCTGAAAGTGAACCTAAACTAAGATTGCCCTGTGAAAGAGGTGGAACATTGTGAATAAATTGGCTGATAAGGGGCATGAAATAAAATGTCTTAATAATGAATGTTAATAGTATAACGGCTATTAGCTAAAGTTACAGCTAAGAGCCATTAATACAGACTAATTTAATCTAGGTTAATATTAGATGAATCAAGATGATAAACCTTTAACACTGGGTGTACTGTGCTTAACCTTGCTCTTGGCGGCGTGTGGCTCGCTCTTTGAGTTGCACCGATTGGATAAACAATGAAGTGCGGACTAACTGCTCCTGGTCTTCATCATCAATCATTACAATGTTGAGCTCAACGCCATACTGGCCATCTTGAGGGGTACAGGCCGCGACTTTAGCAATACAAAATATGGCGCAGTTATTTTCCTCGATGAAAATTTTAAGTTTGACTAGCCTTGCCAATTCAACCGCTTCTCCAGCGAGGTAAGTGACACTACTGCCACCGAAACTTGTGCCTTGCAATCGCGTTTGGTCATCTGCCCCAAGGGTCAATATATAACTCATCATCAGATCGATTTTCTTTGACTGGAGATTTAAAAACTCAGCCAAATCATGGGTACTTTCGCTTAAGTTGCGCAGTGGGCGTAACGCTTGTGCTTCAATATTGTTGATGTTGGATGCCAGTTTAAAGGGTGCAGGTATCATGGTGTCAAATTTAGCCCGGTCTGGAATTTGGGCATCATGGGGCAATAGTTCGCAATTAACCTGAAAAGCATGTTCGATTGAAAAAAAATGTTGCGGTTGACTCACTAGCAATACCTTAAAATAGTTTTAAATTGGTAAAATATGCGCAGCAGATAAAATATTACTTGGGTTATCAGACCAATCACTTTATGATCTTGCACAATTTTAGTGATTCAATATACCAATTTTTACCGATCTAACAAGAACTAAAGCGTGTTAGCTCGGTCTATATTTTCTCTTGATTGCATGTTGCTCTCACTATTGAATCATCAATGACAGACAAAGTAAGGATTTGCTTGAATTTTACTTCTTTCAAAATTGCCTGGCGCTATGCCAGAGCACGCAGTGGTAGCCGTTTTCTTAACTTCATCACACTGTTTTCCATCGGCGGGATCACGCTTGGCGTCAGCGCACTCATTCTAGTCTTGTCTGTAATGAATGGCTTTGAAGGCCAGCTTAAGCAGCGCATTTTAGGTGCTGTTCCACACGTATTGGTAAAGGAGCGCCAATCCTTAAGCGATTGGCAAGAAACGATTGATAAAGTAGCGCAGTTAGATTCAGTGAATGGGGTCACTCCAATCAACCTGTCCAGCGCAATGCTACAGGGGCGTCATAATTTAACCGCTGTTGCATTGCAGGGTATCGACCCCGATACTGACACGGCGTTAAATCCTATTGTTGGTGCGATGCGCTATGGCACCTTTGATTCGTTAACAAGCGGCAGCTACAACATCATTATGGGGACGGCGCTGGCCAATCAACTTGGCTTACAGCTCGGCGACAAAGTGCGCGTGCTATCCGCTCAGCGTAGTATTTATACACCGCTAGGGCGCATGCCCAATCAACGAAAATTTACACTAAGCGGTGTCTTTGATATGCAGTCACAGGCGGATACCTCAATTGCGCTTATCAATATCAATGATGCTGCCCGCCTGTTGCGTTATCCAAAGCAGAGTGTTGGCGAGATACGCCTATATCTGAATGATGCGTTTGCAAGTGATAGGGTGGCTAATAGCGTAGAAACCCTGTTGGGAGACGCTAATAATCAGACAACCGTTATCACTTGGCGTCAGCAGTTTGGCGAATTATTTGCAGCCGTGAAAATGGAAAAAAATATGATGTGGTTAATGCTTGGTTTAATCATCGCGGTGGCGGCATTTAATATCATCTCGGCGCTGGTATTACTGGTCACTGAAAAGCAAACCGATATCGCTATTTTATCCACGCTCGGTTTAAGCCGCAGCAAAATTGCACTTATCTTCATTGCCCAAGGAACGCTTAATGGCTTGCTTGGCACATTAATTGGCTTGTTACTTGGGCTAGGCCTAACGGCTGAACTAAACAGTATTATAAATGCCCTAGGGTTGGGCAGTTTAGCTAACCCGGTTGATCCGAGCGCTGGATTGCCAATTATTATTGTTCCACAACAAATCGTTATGCTGGTGCTAGGCACTGTTGCTATTACAATATTGGCCACGCTATACCCTTCATTTAAAGCCGGTCAAACAGACCCTGCAGAGGCACTAAAACATGAGTAATTTGCTATTAGACTGTCGTGATATCTCCAAGTCTTATCAAGACGGCAAGAATGAAGTGAAGGTGCTTGAATCACTTGACCTACAATTGTCATCCCATGAATTGCTGGCGATAACCGGAAGCTCAGGCTCTGGCAAATCCACTTTACTGCATATCCTTGGCACACTTGATAAGCCTAGCCAGGGAACTGTGTTGTTTAATGGTAAAGACATCAACCAATTGAGCAATAGCAAGCAAGCTAAATTTCGTAATCAAGAGCTTGGCTTTATCTATCAATTTCACCATTTACTTGGCGAATTTTCTGCATTAGAGAATGTCATGATGCCGTTAATGATTGCCGGTGTAAGCGGACACAAAGCTAAGATGCAGGCACTGGAAATGATCGAGAGTGTCGGTTTAAGGGATCGCGCCCTACATAACCCGTCACAGCTATCCGGTGGTGAACGTCAGCGCATCGCTATCGCCAGAGCTTTAGTCAACCGTCCAGCCTTAGTATTGGCTGATGAGCCCACAGGTAATTTAGACAGTGTCAACGCCGAAGGCATATTTGATTTGCTAAAGAGCTTACGGGATAAACAAGGAACCAGTTTTGTCGTGGTTACCCATGATGAGCATTTAGCCAATCGCCTGGATAGAGTCGTGAACCTGTCCAGTGGCAAGTTAAATCAATTTAAGGTGGCGTAATGGGTAACGTACGCATAACACAGCATAATTTCGCTAAGGAAAATAGATAATGCTCAGTGAAAAAGGCCTGTCGGCTCAAATTGGCCTGCGTTTTTTACGGGTAAAGAGTAATAAGAATTTCATTTCCTTTATTTCTCTCTCTGCCATGTTAGGTATCGCTATTGGCATAAGCGTACTGATAGTGATCATGTCAGCAATGAATGGCTTTGAAAGAGAATTGCGTGAAAGCTTGCTCTCGGTCGTTCCTCATGGCGAAGTGTCCATGGTCAACAAACCCATTCAGAATTGGCAAGGCGTAGTCGAAAAGGCGAAACTGACCCCAGGCGTTGTTGACGGGGCGCCGGTTGTTCATATTACCGGGCTTATCATGCAAGGCAACGATCTAAGTGGCGTTCAAGTCGAAGGGGTGTTGCCTGATTACGAAGAGAAAGTGTTGGCGACCAGCCGGTACATCGAACCCCAGGCGTGGAAAGCACTAGCGGATAATCAAGGTGGTATTATTCTAGGACAGGGGATAATCGACAAATTGGGCATAAGCGTTGGCGAACGGATAAGCTTATTGATCCCAAAACCGGGCGCGAATGGACAGTTCCTTGCACCAACGCCTGTATCTTTCACCCTAATCGGCAGCTTTGCCTTTGGCGGACAGATAGATCACAGCAAGGCGTTTATCCATTTAGATGCTGCACGTGAACTGGCTGGTTTGGATACGGGCGTGTCTGGCGTGAGATTTAAGTTTACCGATGTTTTCAATGCGACCCCAGTAATTAGAAATGTCGCGTCTAACATCGATCAATATGTCTACTTAAGCGATTGGACCCGCAAGCATGGTCATTTATACAATGATATTAATTTGGTTAAGATGATCACCTACTTAGTACTGGTGTTGGTGATTGGTGTCGCGAGTTTTAACATTGTTTCAACGCTAGTGATGGCTGTGCAAGATAAACAAAGCGAGATAGCGATACTGCTCACCATGGGGCTAACCAGCGCTCGCGTGACTAAAATATTCATTGTTCAAGGCATGCTAAACGCTTCGGCGGGTTGTCTTTTGGGCGGGATTAGCGGTAGCTTGCTTGCGATATATTTATCAGACATTGTGCAATCGATAGAGTCGGCATTTGGTTTAAACCTGTTAGCTGGAGACATTTACTTCATTGACTTTATCCCCAGTGAATTTCAAGCGCAGGATCTGGCCTTATTAATCGGCGCAACCCTGTTAATTAGCTTCATTGCGACGCTTTACCCCGCGAGAAAGGCATCACAAATCGAACCGGCAATGGTGCTGGGGCAGTAGCTTCACGCTCCGCGCACGATACCGAAAAAAAACGGCGCTATTTAGCGCCGTTTTTTGTTTTATTTTTCTCGCTCAATTCTCTCTTGCCGTCGTTGTTTGAGCTCTTTTATTACCGATATTCGCCATAGCAAGCGAATTGCAGCATACCCGACTATACTGGAGAGCACGCCAAAAATCAGACAACCCGTTAGGAAAGGAGGCCCAATGGTGCTCACGCTATCGAGCAGCCATTGCACTGAAATCTCGAAACTAAATTCTTGTTTTTCAACGCCAAGTAGGCTGGCGCCAAATAAATAAGCGCCATAAAACATGGGCGGCATTGTTATCGGATTACTAATCCAAACTAACACGACTGATAAGGGCAGGTTAACACGAAAAAAGACAGCGAACAGGGCAGCTAACAACATTTGCATGGGCACTGGCATCCAGGCAAAAAATAAACCGACGGCAAAAGCGCCAGATGCGCTGCGGCGGTTCAGGTGCCATAGGCTAGCGTCATGTAAACGCGATCCTAGGTAGCGAAGGTGTTTGTGTTCTTTAATTTTATTGTGATCAGGCATTAACCGTTTAATGGTTTTTCTTGGCATAACTCTCTTCTAATCTAACGGTGCAAAGTAATGGGTCGAGTACTCGCGGGACTAATTACCGGACTGATGTCTTCGATGGTTTGGCCAACGATGCCAGCGATGTGGCTTGGCGCAATCATGTTAATTCTCGGTCTGTCTATTGTCACGCGAGCCAGCTATATATCAGGATGCCTCATGGGCGCTGCTCTTTGCATTTTGCTAGTAAATCATCAATTTAACGATTTAGTCTATTTATCTAAGCCAAACTCTAGCATAAATGGAACGGTTATATCACTACCGCAACAAGGAAAATTCAGTAATCGCTTTGAAATGCGATTAAAAACAATAAATAATCAGGCGAGTAATGCGAAGGTGCTGGTTTATTGGCCAGGGCAGGTGCCAGTTAAGTTCGGTGACCAAATTACGGCTAAGGTAAAAAGCAGACCATTGCATAGTTCACTTAATCAAGGCGGCTTTAACTATCAACGTTATCTTGTTGCACACGGGGTAATTGCCAGCGTGACCATTTTAAATGGTGAAATTTCCAGCGTGCCCTTGAGTTGGCTAGAGCAAATGAAAGCCAACTATCGTAAACGGCTAACTCGTTTGCACAGCGCCCCTTATATTTTGGCACTGGCCCTTGGCGACAGGTCTTTGCTCGAAGAACACCATTGGGCAACATTAAAAGCGACAGGAACTGGGCATCTATTCGCTATTTCAGGTCTGCATTTGTCGCTTGTCGCCATGCTTACATTTTGGCTGTTCAACTCAATTTATAGCAAAGTTGCACCGCAACGCGCGCTGGTACAGCGGCCCTTGGTATGTGGTGTGCTCAGTGTCGCTGTGTGTTTTGGATACGCTTATATTTCTGGATTTGCGCTGCCAACCCAACGCGCTTTTATTACGTTGTGTGTATTGCTGGCATTTATGGCGCTAAAACAGCGAGTCAACTTAGCAACCAAGTTGGGACTAAGTCTATTAATTATCTTGTTGGTTAATCCCAACGCCATGCTAAGTGCGAGCTTTTGGCTATCCTTTGGCGCAATTGCCTTGATTTACGCGCTAGTGGTTACTCAATTTACCCATACCATAGGGCCGCAAAAAACAACACAAAGAGTGACTTCATGGCTGAAACAGCTATTGAAAATGCAACTGTGGCTATTTGTAGGCTTGCTGGGTATTAATCTTACCTTCTTTAGCGGACTATCTTTAATCGCTCCTATCGCCAATTTAGTCGCAGTGCCCGTTGTTTCGTTGCTTATCTTACCGCTCATACTTATTACCTTAGTGGCGGAAATGCTTGGCGCTTATCCATGGTTAATTAAGGCGCTATTGCTACTCATTGATGAGTGCCTAAGTGGGTTGGTACTTTTTTTAACAAAGTTACAGGGGGCGGATTTTGCCTGGCTCGCAATGCCTAATGAATACTATGTCTGGTTAGCCATTGTAATATTGACGTTATTGCTAGCTTCGTGGCAATCGCTTGTTATTACGAAAGCGCGTTTGCTGCTGTGCTGCAGCCTAAGCGCTGCGCTCTTTGCTAGTGCATATAGCTTCTATAAAAAACCAATGGATAAATATTGGCAGGTGACATTTTTGGATGTCGGGCAAGGTAATGCGGCGGTTATAACAAGGCAAGGGCGGGCTGTTATTGTAGATACAGGTAAAAGGTATTCGAAGGGCAGCGCGGCTAGTCGAATTATTGAGCCCTATTTAACCACGCAAGGGATCACTGACATCGATTATATTATTGCCACTCATGATGACACTGATCATAGTGGCGGTTTAGCCGACTTGGCAAAATCTTACCCGGATGCAAGATTAATCAGCAATCAGACGATGGTGGCCCAGCTACCCACACGTTCGTGTGCGATGCAGGAAACGGTGACTTGGATGGGGCTATCCTTGCAATTTGCACAGGTGCCGTTAAGCGTAGCTAAAACCGACAATGATAGGTCGTGCCTGGTGAGAATAAGCGGTCAAGGCAACAGTGTGTTATTTGTCGGAGATATACAGAAAAAAGCCGAACAGTATTTTAGCCAGACTTTGGCTGATTCGTGGCAATCTGATGTGCTACAGATTGCTCACCATGGTAGCAAGACATCATCTAGTACCAGTTTTTTAGAAAAGATCGCGCCAAAGATCGGGATTATTAGTAGCTCACGCTTTAATCAGTGGCATTTTCCGCACCCGATGGTGATGAGGCGCTTAAATAAACAGGGGGTTGAGAGTTATCTTAGCGCACGAGATGGGCAAATATCCGTCAGTTTTGGCCTAAATCGGCGTTTAATAACAACCTATCGCGGGAATATAGCGCCTTTTTGGTATAATCGAGATCTTTCATTTGGTCATTACGATTGATGACGCTAGAATAGGTAAGTTTTTATTTTATGAGTAGTTACTCGATGTCATCAACTGTTAAACCAGCTTTAGACTCCAAAGCTGTATTTGTTCGCTTACTTAGTTATTTCAAAGCCTACAAAGCGGTTTTAGGGATAGCGTTTGTTGCCTTAGTCGTTTATGGCTTAATAGATGCGGCGATGATTTTTTATATTCAGCCGCTGATTGATAATGGCTTCACTGGCTCAGACCGAGGCATCTTTAAAATTGCAGCGCTAGTGGTCACGGTAATGTTCATAGTCCGTGGTTTAGCGAGTTTTACATCGACTTACGGCTTAGCTTGGGTCGGTAATCATATCGTACGGCAAATGCGACAAGAGCTTTTTGCTAAAATGTTAGTCACGCCGATAGCCTATTTTGATAAGAATGAAAGTGGCGCAATGATTTCCAAGATAACCTTCGATACAGAACAGGTTTCAAGGGCAACGGCGCAGGTATTGATCACACTGGTGCGCGAAGGCGTAACCATTATTGCACTGTTAGGCACAATGTTTTGGTATAGCTGGCAGTTATCCCTGATATTTTTCGTTGTCGGTCCGATTATCGGTATCGTTATCTCTTATGTATCAAAGCGTTTTAGAAAAATCAGTAAGGCTATTCAAAACGCGATGGGTAATGTGACGACTTCAACAGAGCAGATGCTTAAATCTCACAAAATAATCCTGGCGTTTTCCGGACAAAAGAAAGAAGCGTTACGTTTTGAGAAAATAAACAACACAAACCGTCAACAGTCAATGAAGTTAGTCGCAGCAAGTGCCTCTAGCACACCCTTTATTCAGTTTGTTGGTGCACTGGCAATTGCTGGCGTTTTATTGGTGGTAAGTATTGATGGCCTGGTTCCGGCCTTAACCGCTGGAGCGTTTATGACGGTGATTGGGGCTATGGGGTCATTATTGAGACCCCTTAAACAAATATCAAAGGTCAATACCGAATTACAGCGAGGCTTAACCGCCTGTGCCAGTGTTTTTGAAATGCTAGACCAAGATGAAGAGATCAACAAAGGACAGCAGCATTTGGCGAGAGCTAAAGGTAAATTGGATATCGTCGATCTTAATTTTAGTTATGCCGGTAAAGACACTAAAGCGCTGGATGGGATTAATTTATCGATAGAGCCCGGCACCAAAGTTGCCTTGGTTGGGCGCTCCGGCAGCGGTAAGTCCACCTTAGCCAGTCTGTTAACGCGATTCTACAATTTCAAAGAGGGTGAGATAGCGCTCGATGGTATCTCTATTAATGACCTTGAATTAGATAGCTTGCGTCAGCAGTTTGCGTTGGTTTCACAGCAGGTCGTTTTATTTAACGATACCATTGCAAATAATATTGCTTATGGCGCCTTAGGAGAAGTAACTAAAGCGCAAATTCATGCGGCAGCAAAAGCGGCTCACGTCCTTGAATTTAGCAATAAATTGGAACTCGGGCTCGACAGTCCAGTGGGTGAGGATGGCGCCAATCTATCTGGTGGTCAAAGACAACGTATCGCCATTGCCCGCGCGTTGCTGCGTGATGCGCCATTGTTAATCCTAGATGAAGCGACATCAGCATTAGATACTGAATCGGAGCGCAGTATTCAAAGCGCTTTAGATAACTTGGCCGAAGGCCGTACGTCAATTGTGGTGGCTCACCGTCTTTCAACCATTGAGAATGCCGACACCATTGTCGTAATGGATCATGGCAAAATTATTGAACAAGGCTCACATCAAGAGCTACTTGCCAAAGATGGTATGTATAAGCAGTTGCACCTAATGCAGAAAACTCAAGGCTAACATGAAACGATTTATTGAAAATGCATGGCAACACGGGCATATCTTAATGTGGTTACTCTGGCCACTTAAGCTGCTGTACGGTGTTGTAACGTCATGTCGTCGCGGCTTATACAGGCTAGGGATT
This sequence comes from uncultured Gammaproteobacteria bacterium, assembly GCA_937139475.1. Taxonomy (GTDB): domain Bacteria; phylum Pseudomonadota; class Gammaproteobacteria; order Enterobacterales; family Psychrobiaceae; genus Psychrobium. Next base: position 103,690 of record CAKZQF010000101.1, read on the forward strand.
AAGCGTTCATACGCACTTGAGGTGCCAGTAGTCATTGTGGGTAATCTCACGGTTGGTGGCAATGGAAAAACGCCTGTCGTGGTGTGGCTAGCAAAATTACTGTCGCAACAAGGGCTGAACGTCGGCATCATTAGCCGTGGTTATGGCGGCGATCACACGGAGCCAACATTAGTTCAAATCGATACTCCGGCAAACGTTTGTGGCGATGAACCTAAGCTCATTGTTAATCAAACTGGCTGTCTGATGGCAGTAGGGCAAGATAGGGTCGCTGCCGGAGAATTGATAATCGCTCATGCCCAAACAACGGGCCAAGCGCTAGATATTATCATCAGTGATGATGGTCTTCAGCATTATCGCCTTAAACGGCAAATGGAAGTCGTAGTTATTGATGGCCATCGCCGTTTTGGTAATAACCATCTGCTGCCAATGGGTCCTATGCGAGAAGGCCAATGGCGCATGAAAAGCGCAACGCTAATAATAAACAATGGCGGTGCTAGTGCATTCAATGAAGAGCGGATGATATTAAAGCCAAGCGCACTGCGCTTGGTTAAAGACAATCAGCAAGTAAATTCTACGGTGATCACCGCTAACGATTGTGTTGCTATGGCTGGCATTGGTTATCCGCAACGCTTTTTTGATACCTTAAATGACATGGGAATCGCGACAACGAAAGAAATCCCGTTTAGTGATCATCAGCCCTATGATAAGCAAATGCTTAGTGGTTTGGTAACTGATCAGCAGTGGTTATTAATGACAGAAAAAGATGCCGTGAAGTGCCAGCATTTCGCACAAGATAATTGGGCCTATGTGCCAGTGCAAGCTAAGCTGACACAAGCGGCAGAACAAAAAATATTAGAAAGACTAAAGGAAATACTATAATGGCGTTTGATATAAATTTACTTGGCATAATTGCCTGTCCAGTATGTAAAGGTAAACTTGATTATAATAAAGTGGATGATGTACTTATCTGTAAATTTGATAAGTTGGTGTTCCCAATCAATGATTCAATTCCTGTGTTGTTAGAAGAACAAGCAACACCGCTTGATAATCAACCGAGCGAAAGCTAGGAGCAGGCCATGGCGTTTAGCATAATAATTCCAGCGCGCTATCAATCGAGCAGATTGCCCGGCAAACCACTGTTAGATATCGGTGGCAAACCGATGATTCAATGGGTGGTTGAGCGGGCAAGTGCTTGTGGCGCTGAGCATGTGATTGTCGCAACCGATGATCAACGCATCAGTGATGTCGTTGAAAGCTTTGGTGGAACCGTGTGTATGACCCGTGATGATCACGATTCTGGTACCGAGCGACTTGGTGAGGTGATTGAAAAGCTAAACCTTGATAGCAACCATATTGTTGTTAACGTGCAAGGGGATGAACCAATGATCCCAACGGAAAACATCACACAGGTAGCCAAGTTACTTAGCGACAATGTTGATGTACCGATGGCGACACTGGCGGTACCGATAGAAGATAATCTTGATATCGATAACCCTAACGCCGTTAAGGTGGTGCGTGACAAGCATAATTGCGCGTTATATTTTAGCCGTGCAGCCATTCCTTTTGACCGTGATGGCTTTCATCGTGGTAGCAAAGAGCTGTTGGCAGAAAACTATTTTCGCCATATTGGCATCTATGCGTATCGAGCCGGGTTTATCCGTCGTTACTTAACCATGGAGCCTTCGCCGCTAGAGCAAATTGAATCGCTAGAGCAGTTACGCGTGCTCTATCATGGTGAAAAAATTGCGGTAGGCATAGCGCATCAGGCACCACCGGCTGGTGTTGATACCCAGGCAGATCTCGACCGCATAAGAATGCATTTTAATTAATATCATGCTAGTGGCATGTGGCATCGCCAATTGTTAATACACAGCAAATAAAAAAGCCGCAGCGCGAAAGCGCTGCGGCTTTTTTGATGTATTGATTAACTATCGGTTTTGACGGTTACCAATTAGCATATCAAGTACCGATGGATCAGCCAGTGTAGATGAATCACCTAACTCATCGACTTCATTCGCTGCAATCTTACGTAATACACGACGCATGATTTTGCCTGAGCGAGTTTTAGGTAAACCCGGTGCCCATTGGATCATATCCGGTGCTGCGATTGCGCCCAAGTCTTTACGAACAAACAGAATCAGTTCTTTACGCAGTTCTTCGGTTTCTTCAACGTCGTCATTTAGCGTAACGTATGCATAGATCCCTTGTCCTTTGATGTCATGTGGGAAGCCTACAACAGCCGCTTCAGCGACATCGGCGTGACCGACAAGCGAGCTTTCCACTTCAGCGGTACCCATACGGTGACCGGCTACGTTAATAACATCATCGACACGACCAGTGATCCAGTAGTAACCATCTTCATCACGGCGTGCACCGTCACCTGTGGTATACATGTTATGGAATGTTTGGAAATAGGTCATCATAAAGCGTTCGTGATCGCCATAAACGCTACGCATTTGGCCTGGCCAGCTATCCGTGATAACCAATGAACCTTCACCTGCGCCTTCGATAAACTGTCCTTCTGCATCAACCAATGCTGGTTGTACCCCAAAGAATGGCTTAGTTGCTGAGCCTGGTTTAGTTGCTGTTGCGCCAGGTAATGGCGTGATCAAGATACCACCAGTTTCGGTTTGCCACCAAGTATCAACAATCGGGCTATTTCCTTTACCAATGACGTCATTGTACCAGCGCCATGCTTCAGGATTGATCGGCTCACCAACACTGCCAAGTACGCGTAGTGAACTGCCATCGAAGCCATCAAAATGTTCCGTTCCTTTGGCCATTAATGCGCGAATTAGTGTAGGCGCGGTATAAAGTTGGTTAACTTGATAACGGTCAACAATTTCGCCAAGGCGAGCTGGGCTAGGGTAGTTTGGCACACCTTCGTGAATTACGATGGTCGCGCCATTAGCCAATGGCCCATAAACCATGTAGCTGTGCCCTGTGATCCAACCTACATCGGCTGTACACCAGTAAACATCACCTTTTTTGTAATCAAATACATATTCATGGGTCATCGATGCATAAACCATGTAACCGCCGGTAGTATGCAATACGCCTTTTGGTGTACCCGTAGAACCTGATGTGTATAGAATGAATAGTGGATCTTCAGCGTTCATCTCTGCTGGTGGACAGTCAGTTGATTGCTCAGCTGTTAACTCATGCCACCATGTATCACGTCCTTCAACCCAATCGATATCGCCGCCAGTGCGCTTAAGTACAATTACTGTTTCGACACAGGTTACATTCGGGTTGTTTAATGCTTCATCAATGTTGCCCTTAAGTGGAACAAAACGTCCACCACGTGGGCCTTCATCGGCGGTGATAATCACTTTAGCGTTACCATCGATAACACGCGATGAAATTGACTCTGAGCTAAAACCACCGAAAATAACAGAATGAACGGCGCCGATGCGAGCACAGGCAAGCATTGCAACTGCTGCTTCTGGAACCATTGGCATGTAGATAGAAACTACATCACCTTTTTTAACACCTTTAGCTTTTAGTGCATTGGCAAACTTACAGGTTTCTTCATGCAGGTCACGGTAGGTTAGTTTGCGTTGGTCTTTTGCATCATCACCTTCCCAGATAATTGCGACGTCGTCTGCATTATTTTCTAGATGACGGTCTAAACAGTTTGCCGAAGCGTTAAGTGTGCCATCACCAAACCACTGAATGTCAACGTTCGGTGCTTCAAAGCTAGTGTTTTTAACTTGCGTAAAAGGTTTGATCCAATCGATTCGTTTACCATGCTTTGCCCAAAAGGTCTCAGGATCGTTAATCGATTCTTGATACATGGCTTCATATTGCGTGTTGTTAACCAGTGTGTTTTGTTCAAACTCACTTGTTACAGGATAAAGATCAGCGTTTGTCATGGGTCTTCCTTTATTATTATTGCTACATATTATTTGTTAAAAGTATTGAATTTGTGTCGGCTTGTTGCCATTAGACATTGGTATATTGACTAAAGTAATAGCAAACAGTTTTTGTATCATTCTCGATGATAATTTCGCAACTCGTTAAATCTGTTTAATTTTCTGCGACTTTGTTTGCGTATTTAGTTAATATAAAGCCAATTTGGTTTCAGTGGTATAGGACTTTGTATGGAATATGGTGCAATGCTAACGATTATTTCAGTTGGCTACATCGGATTACTTTTTCTTGTGGCTTGGCTTGGTGATCGCCATTTCAATTTATTTAGCCAGGGCACAAAGCACACCATTTATGGCTTGTCGCTTGCGGTTTATTGTTCTTCATGGAGCTTTCTAGGCACCGTAGGTATGTCGGTCGATAACCTTTGGTCTTTTGTGCCAATTTATTTAGCGCCGATCTTGCTGTTTGTGCTTTTCTTTCCACTGCTACAACGCATTTTAAAGATCACTAGAGAGTTGAAGATAACGTCAATTGCTGACTTTATTGCCTCTCGCTATGGTAAGTCACAAGGGTTAGCCGCGACCATTACCCTAATTGCTGTGGTGGGTACGCTGCCATATTTTGCGCTGCAACTTAAGGCGATCGTAAACAGTTTCTTTGTTTTTGATGGTAATTTAATCCAAGATCCAATGGCCCTTGGGCTGTTGATCGCCGTTATATTAGGTGTGTTTACCATATTATTTGGTACACGAAAGCTCGATGCAACAGAGCATCATCCGGGCTTAATGCTTGCAATCGCTTTTGAGTCGTTAGTCAAATTGGGTGCTTTTTTGCTCATCGGCATCGTGGTGTGTTTTAGCTACTTTAATGGCGTAGGTGATATCTGGCAGCAAGCAAGCCAAAATGACATCATTAATCATGAGAATAGCTTCACTAACTGGTTTACCTTATTTTCACAAACGCTGGTCATGATGGCGGCATTTTTATGTATGCCACGTGAGTTCCACACCATGATGGTTGAGTGTGATGATAGCTTAGATATCAAACGCACGCGTTGGATATTCCCAAGTTACCTTTTATTAGCCGGGCTATTCGTCATGCCGTTAGCGCTGGCAGGGAAGTTGTTGTTAGATCCCTCCATTTCCGGTGATGATTACGTTATTAGCTTACCCTTTACTCTGGGTTATGACGCGCTCGCCTATTTTGGTTTTCTTGGCGCTGTTTCTGCCGCAACCGGCATGGTTATCGTTGCCGCGCTAACCATTTCGATCATGGTGAGTAATGAGTGGGTTGTTCCTGTACTCCTACGCACTGGCACGATAGAGCAGCGTAGCTTTAGTCGCTTTAGCAGCAGTATTTTAAACATTCGACGGGTAGTAATTTTAATACTCATGGGCTTGGCCTGGGCATTTTATTCTTTAGTTCACGATAACAACTCGTTAGCCAACATGGGTAAGATCTCCTTTGGCGTATTTGTGCAAATTTTACCCAGTCTAATTGGTGCAATTTATTGGAAACATGGTAACAAAAAAGGCGTATACCTAGG
>CAKZQF010000102.1 GCA_937139475.1 uncultured Gammaproteobacteria bacterium
TAAATCGCTTTAACTCTTTCGTTAAACCGCTTTAGCAATTGCTGCTCCGTGTCAGTGGATGCGCATTATAGAGATCCAATGGAACTTGGCAAGCGCTAATTTCAACTTTTATTCCACTTGACGATATAAACATCACATTCTTATATAAAACGTGAAGTGGCGCACTATTGTATCTAACGATTGCGCTCATTTGACTTTACTATTGTGGCAATTGCTCCCCCAGATAATCAAGGAAAGCGCGTAATTTAGGTGTCGCCCCCTGACGACTTGGGTAAATAGCATATATATCTATAGATTCACTACTCCAGTCAGGTAAAACAGGAACGAGGTCGCCGACCTCCTGTGCGTTTTTGAAAAGATAGTCCGGCATCAATATCACCCCCATCTTTGAGATAGCCAAAGTGGCAAGGTAAGAAAAGTCACTGCTCATGGCACTTGGACTAAGGGCTACCAGTTGACTTTCATTACCCCTGTATAGCTCCCATTGATGTTTTTCATCAACAGCATTCATAAATAGTGTTTTGTGAGTCGATAAATCTTGGGGAAATTTTATAGGCTTGGCTAATTCAAGGTATTTGGGGCTGGCAAACAGTTTGAGCTGCACACTGCAAAGTTTCTTGGAAATTAAACTGGAGTCTGGTGACTGCCCGACTCGTATTGCGACGTCAAATCCTTCATGGATTACATCAACGCGACGATTAGTTAACCGCATATCAATCATGATTTCAGGATAGCGATGATAAAAGTCGGCGATAAGCGGAGCAATTAACGCCTGACCTCCTGATAGCGAGGTAGCAACCTTTATTATGCCCTGTGGTACATTGGCAAGTAGGTCCACGCACAACTTAGCGCTTTCTACTTCATCATGAATACGTTGACAATGCTGTAGGTATATTTCACCTATTTCAGTAAGATGTAAACTGCGCGTTGTCCTTTCGATGAGTCTCACACCAAGGCTAGATTCTAGGCGAGTTAGCTTGCGGCTGATATTTGACTTCGGTAAGCCCAAACTCTCAGCAGCCTTTGTAAAACTCATTTGCTCAGCAACAAGCCGAAAAACCATCATATCATTTAAGTTGTCTTGCATTTAGCACCTGCTCTCCCAAGCTCATTGTTACCTTATGTAGAACGATGTTTTACCATATCACTTATATATCATCATAATTAAAACAATCATACTGGTTCTCATCGATAGACATTCAAATTAAGGCAATATGATGGATATTTTAAAATATGATGAGTTAGAACAAGGTGGATTTGCCGGGCTATTAGAAAAACGCTTTGTGATGGATTCAAAGGTTTTTTCCCGCCCTCAACCAGGTAATCATGTCAACGGGATGAAAAATTTTGTCTATTTAGCTGACGCAAACTTCAATCCATATGGTGAAACAGGGATGCATCCCCATCGTGAAGTAGATGTCATTTCAGTGATGGTTGATGGGGAAATCTCTCATCAGGGTTCGCTTGAGCATGGTAGCAACTTGCAATCAGGTCAGGTACAAGTACAACGAGCTGGAGGACAAGGGTTTACTCACAATGAAATAAACCCAAATGCATCCATCAACCAAATGATACAACTGTGGGTATTGCCGGATAACAAAGGAAAGCTAGCGGGTTATAAAAGCTATCAACCGGAACAAGGCGGTGAACTAACAAAAATTTACGGTGGTAACTCTGGTTCAGCTGATACTTTTGATAGTAACACGTCAATTTATGTTGCCAATGCAGGCCCCGGGCAAGAGTTTAACTTTCCTGGTAACGCAATGATGTATTTAAGTAAGGGGCAAGCCGAGGTTAATAACAATCAGTTAGAGGCTAGGACGCTGGTACGGGTAGACGATGGTTTGGCCATCAAAACATCTTCTGCTGCACAAATTATAATCATTAGTTAAACAATTAGGAGCAAGAAAAATGAAAAAAACAATAAAATTAAATCGTCATGTAAAGACAGTCATAACTTTTTTTGCGCTAGTGCCATCTGTTTATTATATTCCACCGTTGATTAGTGAATATATTACACAAAGTCACTTTATTGTGACCATCTTGTCACTGGCTATTATTGTACCAGTGACAAGCTATGCCGCGATACCTGCGCTAACCGGCATCATAAGTGGGGTAAATAAAGCGTGGGGAAAACATTAAGGCAGTAAGGGGACTACATCACTTAGTGAGTCGACTACATGATGCGCAAGTTCTTCACCTTCAGACGTTACTTCTTTACCAGTCCTGACAAGAATGTTCGTTGTGATGCCAGCATTCTTACCTGCATTTAAGTCAGATACTTTATCACCAACCAAGAATGATTTAGTGACATCAATGTCTAGATGCTCGATGGCGCTCAGTAACATTCCAGGTTGTGGTTTGCGGCAGTTACAGTGTTGTTTGTATTCACCAATACCTTTATCAGGATGGTGGGGGCAAAAATAAATACCATCTAAATCGACCCCTTTATCAGCAAATGACCAATCCATCCATTCAGTTAAGGTCATAAAATCATCTTCACTGAAATAGCCGCGTGCAATCCCTGACTGATTAGTGATCACCACTAGCAGATAACCTAGCTCTTTCATTTTCTTACATGCATCAATGACGCCTTCAATAAACTCAAAATCATCACTATGGGATACATAACCCGTATCGACATTAATCACACCATCGCGATCAAGAAAAACTGCCTTATTAGCCACTAGAACTTTACTCTCTTATTTGGGTAGGATTGACACAGTGTGTAAATTTACAATTGTATCAATAGAATTTTCAACATAGTTTATCATACGCACAGAGGTTATCTTTATTAAAAATGCAAAACGATAATAAGAAACGCTAGAACAATCCACACAACCTGATGTATATTGTATACAAACAATCAATCTAGAGTAATCCATGAAACATTTAAATGCCCAACAGGTTCAAAGCGCACTTAACTACTCAACACTGATCCCAGCATTAAAAGAAGCGTTTTGCACTGACATCACCGTGCCAATGCGTCATCATCATGATATGGCTAATCCTAATGCATCCCGTGAAACCACGTTACTTTTGATGCCTGCATGGCAATCGGGTAAGAAAGCAGGTGTTAAAATGGTCACAGTCGCTCCTGACAATGCCCAAGTTGGATTGCCATCAATTCAAGGCATCTACTTGTTAATGGACTTACATACTGGTACGCCAGAAATAATGATGGATGCCCCCACACTAACGACTAATCGAACCGCCGGAGCCTCGGCGCTTGCTGCAAGTTACTTAGCAAGAAAAGACGCTTCACATTTATTTGTCGTCGGCACAGGTGCCCTATCGCCACAACTTATTCGCGCTCATCATGCAGTGTCACCAATCACCAAGGTCACCATCTGGGGCCGTAGCGAAGAAAAAGCGCAATCAGTCATCGAGCAGGTAAATGAGCTCGGATTAGATTGTTCTGTAGCGGATTCGATTGAATCCGGTGTAAAGCAAGCAGATATCATTAGCGTTGCCACATTGAGCCAAACGCCCCTTATAAAAGGAGAGTGGCTTAGCGCAGGACAGCATGTCGATTTAGTCGGGGCTTATCGTCCGGACATGCGTGAAGCTGATGATGACGTTATTCGCCGCAGCGCGATTTTTGTAGACTCTCGGCCCGGTGCCACAAAAGAAACCGGCGATATTCGAACACCGCTAGAGACTGGCGTGATGACACTTGATGATATTCAAGCAGACTTATTTGAATTAAGCAGTGATAAACACCCTGGCCGTCACGATGAGAATCAAATTACCCTATTTAAATCGGTAGGGCATGCCCTTGAGGATCTTGCAGCTGCTAAGCTAGTAGCAGAATTTTATGGTGAGGAGCACTAATGAACGCCGATACATCAATTTGCCCATTTTCACTGCGTCGTCTCCAGCTGGCAACACAATTAGACAGTGATAGCGTTGCGATTATTGTTGGTAACAGGGAACAGGTGCGTAATTTAAATATTAAGTTTCCTTTTAAACAAGATAACGACTTCTATTATTTAACAGGCTTTAACGAACCTGAGTGTGTCGCTGTTATTCGTCCCGGACACGATGAACCTTATGTTATGTTTGCACGGGATAACGATCATGGCATCGAGGTACAATTTGGCTTTCGCTCAGGTCTTCAAGGATTAGAGAACAATCATGGCGTAAATAAAGCCTATGATATCAATGAGCTTGAACATCTAATTATTGGTTTATTTGAACGGCGCGCTAAGCTGTTTATCAGTGACAATCATGGTACTTATGCGACTAGTCTCCATCGTTGGTTAACAGCGCCACTTTGCGATCACGCTTTTGATAGTATTAAAGCCGTTCGCAGCATCCACCAGCTTAATCCACTCATTCATCAAATGCGTGTGGTTAAAGATAATGACGAAATAGCGCTTATTAGAAAAGCCGTAGACGCCTCAGTGGCGGGTCATATCGCTGCAATGAAAACCTGCAAGCCGATGATTAACGAAGGACAACTAAGTGCCACGTTTAATCATACGATTAGTAATTACGGTTGCTATGAGTTGGGTTATCCAAACATTGTCGCTGCAGGGAACAACGGTATATGCCTTCATTATGAAGATAATAACCAGCCCTGCCCAGACGGTAAGTTAATTCTTACTGACATGGGGGGTGAATATCAACATTACACTGCTGACATAACCCGAACTTATCCCATCAATGGAGAGTTTAACCAAGCCCAAGCGGCACTTTATCAAATTGTGCTGGATGCGCTTGATGCTTCTATTTCCCTGGTTAAACCCGGTACACGCTGGAACACCTTATATGAGGCAAACCAACGGGTAATGGCGCAGGGATTACTAGACTTAGGAATTTTAAGCGGTGACATTGAAGAGATTCTTGCTAATGATATCCAGCGCAAATTTACCGTACACAAGACTGGCCACTGGATGGGCCTACACGTGCATGATGTTGGAGCATATCACGATGCAAAGAACGAGTGGGTTGAGTTAGTACCAAACATGGTATTTACCATTGAGCCGGGTATTTACATCCCAGCTGATTGCATGGAAGTAGAGGAGCAGTGGCGCGGAATTGCAATTCGCATAGAAGATGACATTTTAGTAACGCAAACAGGTTACGAAAATTTATCGATTAAAGTACCACGTACCATTGAAGCAATTGAAGAAGTGATGAAATAACACGATAAAGTCAGTGGCGTTATCTTAAAATGCATTCTTTGCTTGTCGCGCCACTTTCTGATTTGAAATGATCAACCAATTGAGGAAAAAATAACAAGAAGTCTTTTTCTATCATAAAAATTTTAGATTCTAGAATCGGAAAATAATCTGACGTTGATTCTTTGGCTAGTACTCTAGAGGAAAGTCGCTTGTCTATGCGTTCAAATGCTTGTGCCAACCCATCAAGGGTAGAATAACTCGAGAGTATATCGTTAGTGACAAGTGCATTAATGAATGTTGATGCGTTGGCGGGTAGCTGCGATAGTGACGCAATCGAATCTTCATAGAAATTATCAATGAATGCCCTTCTAGGCACCGTAGCGAACTGTTGCCAGTTTTTTAAAAGCAAGTAATCGAACGCCATATCTATAACAACACCTTTTAAATGTCCTTTTTTACCAAGCTGTAATTTACTATTTTTTACATGCTGATTTGAATCGGTAAATGAATCAATACTACGATGCATCACCAACCCTTCTTTATGTAACGCAGAGGATGTTAGCCACGCCCTTCCTTTTAACGGATCAGCCAAAAGATTACCTAACTGATAATCTATGTGACTTTTCGACAGGACAATGTGAGCAAGGTAATTCATTTTCACCAACCGCTGTGGGTATTAGCTAATCATAGTAACAAGAGATTATACTCATATTAAAACGACTAAAAGCAGATGACTAACTATACTTTTAGCAAGAACAATAGCGCTGGTAACATCAGCAGATAACATCGCCACTACAGACCGATGTGTATAAAACCTAGTGTAACTGGATGCTATAAACTTAGCTTTCGTTAAATGCAAAATGGGCTACATTTAGCGGTTAAGTATCTCACCTATTTTCGTTTCTAGTAAAAATTAAATGACTGTTGCCATCATCTAAGCAAAATAACCAATGAACCGAGTGTGTTATCACGTTTACTGCTTTTTCGATTACTATCGTTTGTATAATAGTGGCAAACTCATTAAAATTGCCGCAATTAAACAAACATCAATGGAACGCTCATGAGCCTCGAACTTTTCTTTATCTATGACTCTCACTGCCCTTGGAGCTACGCCACAACACCATTAGTTAATGCACTGCGTGATAGTTACCCCAAAATGGACATCAAATTATTACACTGTGCTCATTACAATGGCAGCGATAGCGCTGGGCAAGAGCAAATTAACGCAGTCAAAGAACACAGCAGTGTAAAATTTGGAAAAGAGCATCTTCGCTTTGCCAACAGCGCTAAAAATGCCACCATTGCGGCAAATCTTTTAGGCTGGGTTCAAGCCAAACAACCTGCTAAAGCGTTAGATACCCTAGTTGCAATTCAACAGTCCCACTTCGTTGACGGCAACCCCTTGGGATGTAAAAACGACTTTTCTGAGATTGTAGAGCAATGTAAATTGTCGCCCCCAAACAAGGTATTTAAAGAAGAATTATCAAATGATGCACAGTATGTGGTTTCTGACATCGAAGAGATGCAAGACTTTATGGGAACGACAGCTTTCCCAGCGATGCTATTAATCACTGGAGAGAAAGCCGTGTTATTGAATCATCAGCTGTACTTAGATAATCCTCAGGCCATTGTTGAAGCGGTTGCGTTAGAGCTTAAATAACACCGAATGAGGCTGATGCCCTCAGCCTCTTCATTTTACGTTAGCCTTGTAACAAAAACCTATGATATTCCCTTTGTTCAAAGTGTCTCTTTAGCTGCAAAGCGCCCAATAGCGTAGGCAAACCCATCGCTATCACTAATATCTGTGGGCTAGCCCAACCAGCCAGGCGTACAATAAATACAAATAAGACACGTCAATATTAAGCGCCGTTAGGACGTCTCCCACCCATCACATTAAAACTACCAGTTCTCGCTTTGAGTAAATGTCATCGATTGGCCGCTAATTGGGTGCTTAAATGTGATTGAGCGTGCATGTAAATATAATCTGTCAGCCTTGTTACCGTACAGTGTGTCTCCGACAATCGGCCTATTTAACCCCAGTGAATGAGCACAATGAACGCGCAGTTGATGGGTCCTTCCCGTTTTAGGAGATAATAATATTTTCGAATGGCCGTTTTTAGTTTCAACAAACGTCCACGTGGTTTCCGCTACCTTACCGTGTTGATAACAAACTAATTGACGCGGCCTATCATCTAAGTCACCACGCATTGGCAATTCAATAGCTCCGTTTTTTTGCTCAACCTCCCCTTCAACAAGAGCTACGTATTGTTTAGATATTTGACGGATAGCAAACTGTTTGGCTAAACTTTTGTTTGCTCTTGGGGTCAGTGCAATAAGCATTAGCCCAGAGGTTGCCATATCAAGACGATGAACTATCAGTGGTCCAGTAGCTTCAGGGAACTGTTCTTTTAGCCGAGTGAAAACACTGTCTTTAATATGTGTACCGGGAACAGACAGAAAATCATGTGGTTTGTTGACCACCAAAATGTGCTGATCTTGATAAATAATCGGCAGTTCACGCCCTTGAGCGGGATTCTCTAGTAACGGATTATCCTCAACAGCTAAACCTTTGAGCATGTGCCCTAAAATAGGAAAGCATTTGCTCTGGCAGGAGGGATAAAAATTAAGGTGCTTGCGAACCTCTGACTTGGGCGAATCCCCCCACCAAAACTCAGCCATCGCCAGTGGCTCAAAATTGTGCAAGTAAGCAAACTGCAGCAACTTCGGTGCTGCGCACTCACCTGCTCCAGAAGGTGGCATCGCGATATCATGGGTATTAAAAATACTGTTTAAATCTTGTACATCGCCTTGAGCATTTAAAAACTGGTACTTCGAGAATAGCTTTCGCTGTAACTTTGCCGAAAGTTTACGCCGAGTTTTAGCTAGTGCCTGGATTTCCTCATTTAACTTCTTTAGCGCCGTTTCTTTTTCCAAAATGGCACTCTCCCATGAAGATTTGAGTGCTTTAAGCTGTTTTTTATCCGCAATACTTTGCTTAGACAATTGGGCTAGCACTTCTATCGCATCATCTGTTTTTTCTTGCTCAATTTGCGCTCGGCGTGCCTTACGATCCTTACGATTGTCGGCCATCACCTGATAATGATGCTCCAGTACCTGTTCATACTCTTTTAGCAAGTTGGCAAGTGACTCCTGTAACTCTGGAAGCACTGGATTGCATTTTAACAGGCTGACTTCCTCGTTTATTTGACCAATAATAGCCATTTCTTTTACGACAAAGCTTTCATTAGCAAAGGCATCAAATACTGGCGGTACAAATTTCTCTAGATTACAATCACTCTCCATTTTTCCTGAGTAAGCGGACAAAAAGCCAACTTCGCCATCCGGGGTTCTAACTAATAAAACACCAAACATTTTGCCAGCTTTTGTAAACTTAAACTGTTCTTGGCTCAAATATTGTTGCAATTGCTTTGCCGCAAGCAAGCATAACGGGTGGGGTTGATAATAAAATGGAAAGGTAAAGCGTTTGGGTAAATCGTAGGCATCAATCGACTGGGAAAAACGAGTAAAAGAAGCAATAGATTGACGCATACATAGATCTTAATTAACGAGAGTAAAGCACTATTTTACCCTCTTGTTGCGGTGTTCCACCAGCACCAAAGTGAATTAGTCACTACTTCATCATTGATCCACTTCTAGGATTAGCTAAAAGCTCAGCAAATACCGCCCACAGCTCATTATGATCAAAACGTTTTAATTGGCTTTGAAGATAACATTTTACTAAATCCTGACCATAATTATATGTAATAACGTAAGCTCTGTTCTGTTTAATAAAACTAAGGCGTTGGCGGGCTTTCTCTGGGCTATTTAAGCCGTATTTCATCAGTAGCTCGATTGCAGCTGACTCATCAATTTCACCATCAAGAAAACGCTGCGCAATCATATTGTCGCTATAGGATAATTTGTGAAGCACTTGCTGAATTTGGTAATACTTATCACATAACGATGGGTCAATGCCCGCTAAAGGGAATAACACCTCTTTCTCAAACACGAGCCGCTCCTGCCATGGAAAGGCAACTTCAATACCATAATTGGCACTCCCCTCAGCAAGTAATGATATCGGACTAAAAAGGTTATAAATAGAGTATTCCATCCAGCGATTTTTGTTAACTAAATGCTTTTCCATTAATGCATTAAAAACATGGTGTCCCGGGTAGCCTTCATGGGCTGCCAGATCAATTGCGCGCTCGATTTGAATCGGAAAATCAGTATTCAATTCAATTAAGCTAAAACTATTCCCTTTGTACCAGTTATAAGCACTCCAAACTTGATCTGTTACCAATTCAACTTCAAAATTTTCGTTTGCGGGTAAATCGATATGTAGTAATGTTCGCCGACGCGCCTCATTAATGGCAGCAGAAAACACACGCTCAAGCTTGCCAACAGGGATAGCAAAACCTTCTCTGTAACGGTTTAACCGTGAATTGAGCTCTCCTGTTCCAGGCAATAGTTCTTCTAGTTCTATCAACACTTTATCGAAGTCTTCAGCGGGCTGTGCTAGTGGTTTGGCATCGTATAAAGAGTCACATTCTTTTGAGAAACTCAGAAAGTTTCCTTGCAGCATATCCACATATACAACTGCCGCTTTTATTTGTATCAGTAATAGCTCAAAGCGCCTTTCTTGCTGTCTAGTTTCTTCCTTAGGAAGTTCTCCGGCACGCACAATGGCCTCTTTTAAGCTTATTTTTATACTGTCGAGCGGGAGTTTACTCTCAATGGGCAACCACTCTTTAGGCCCATAATATGCGTCAACAAAATTAGGACAATGCAGTCCGATTTGTAAGGAAAGCCTGACATATTGTTCCGCAAGTCGATCAATTGAGTACATGAAGTTATCCCGATAAGAGTAAAACGCTAGAATAACACCGACAACACAGTGAATACAATATACAATAATGCGATAATTAATTGACCCACAGCCGAGCTTTTATTCAAGATAGTACTATCATTATGGCATGCAATAAGGTGACAAGGGATGTTCTATAATGGCTAAAGTAGGAAGGCTTGTATACGCCTTGATATTGACCTCTTTTATTGGTGCTAACATGCTCTTTGCTGCGCCGTTAAACATAGGGATCAACTACCAAGTTAGACCCTATATCATTGGTACAGATAGCGGCATTGAACTAGATATTGTTTCAACGATACTTAAACGCTTAGAGCTGCCACATCACTACCATGCGTTCAGCTTGAATCGTGCGAGGCGTTCTTTAGCGTTCGCAAAGATGGATATTTCACTCACTTCAATCTACAACAAAGGTAGCGCGCAGTGCTCTGACCCCTATGTTTATTATTCAAATGTTGCGATCAGCCTTAAATCAAGCAATATTACATTAAATCAAATTTCCGACTTGGCGCCTGTAAGTATTTACTCCTGGCAAGGAGCTAATAAAGTATTAGGGCCAGATTTTTTTCGGATGTACCCCACAGTAGGCAGTGGTTATAAAGAGATATCACGGGTCGAGCGGCTTCCCCTATTATTATATAAAGGGCGCTCTGACGTTATTATTATCGACAAGTTTATCTTTAGCTATTTATGGCGCGAATTTGCACTCTACTTTAAAGCGCTTCCGCAAGTGACCTTTCATCCAATATTTGACCGAAGAGTCTACTATTGTGCAAAAATAAAAGACCCCATCCTACGACGGCTATTCAATATTGAATTAAATAAGCTTAAGCACAATGGTGAGCTTCAGGCAATCTACAAGAAATACATACCGCTTGCTACGCCGGATGACTTAAGTTGGGATTAGCCTTTAAACCCAGAAAGGTTTTGCCGTAACGCTTCATAAGCAACAACTGAAACAGCATTTGCCATATTTAACGAACGCGCTTGATTTGCCATGGGTATGGTAATACAGCTCTGTGGTCTTTTATCAAGCACTTCTTGAGGTAAGCCGTTATCTTCACGGCCAAAATAGAGGTAATCTCCCTGCTCAAATGTCGCGTCAAAATAGGTCTGGGTTGTTTTAGTGGTTGCAAAATAATGGTGGGCATTAAACGGGTTTTTAGACCAAAACTCTTCGATGTTTTCATATTCCCGAACATCCAGCTTGAACCAGTAATCAAGTCCGGCACGGCGTACCTGCTTTTCGGTGATATCACCAAAACCATACGGCTTAATGAGATGGAGAGTACAATCTAATGCGAACGCTAAACGTCCCACAGTCCCAACATTCCCTGGCATTCTTGGTTCAACTAAAACAATATTAAACATAGCAATTTTCAATCAATAAAACGTGCGAGCATCATAAAGCAAGCTCACCAATAATTAAATCTCTGTTTGGGATATTTTCTGTTTTATAAATTGGCTAAATGCTTGCACTCGGGCTGTTCTATGCATTAAATAATGGGTCACTAACCATAACTTGTTATCCCAGTCAGGCCAATCTCCGTTTAAACTAACCAGTTGTTCGTCCGGTTCACGCCAGGTATTTAAAAGCCCTATGCCAATCCCTGACTTCACCGCGCACACCGTCGCATGAACACTCGAGGCTCTGAAGACGATATTTTCATCGGCAATATGGTTATTTATCCATGAAAAATACGGTGAATCATGGTCCGACGAGCCTGATACGAACTGGTGGTTAACAAGATCGCTCATCGAGACGGGAGTGCCCATCCGCTTCAAGTAATTTTTTGTCGCAAACAGCCTAAGTGATAAGGGCTTGAGCTCTTGCGCGACATAATCCGGCTCATCCGGTTGCTCTCCCGGTCGTAGCGCAATATGTGCTTGCCCATGGTCAAGTCTTAATCTTCTGGTATCCACTCGAATCTCAAGCTGAATACTAGGATAAAGCAAACAAAACTCGGCAAACCAAGGGGTAAAAATCTCGACAAAACTATCGACTGTTGTTATTACAAGCTTGCCTGAGACTTGCTCATCACTACTTTGTAAGTGCCCTGCAACCGTATTTAATTGGTCATTTATATTAGCGGCAACCTGAAACAAGCTATTTCCAGCTTGGGTAGGCTCATACCCTCTGGCATGACGATGGAATAAGCGC
Source organism: uncultured Gammaproteobacteria bacterium (assembly GCA_937139475.1). GTDB lineage: Bacteria > Pseudomonadota > Gammaproteobacteria > Enterobacterales > Psychrobiaceae > Psychrobium. Next base: position 12,155 of record CAKZQF010000102.1, read on the forward strand.
GTATTAAGTGCATGTTCTAGCGCACTAATGCGCCGTAACACCGTTGAGTGGTGAATATTAAGCTGAACAGCAGCTGCTGAAAGTGTTCCTTGCTTGGCCACTTCGTAGGCGATACGTATATCATCCCAATGTTCTATCTGTGCATTCATGCACATTAGTATTGCTTATATGTTATTTAAGTGCAATAGCGCACGCTATATACTGGCTTTATTCAATGCATAACGCATTGCCAACAAATAAACTAAGGACACAAAATGAATACAGCAGTAAAAATTATTGCCTTTGCTGGTAGCTTAAGATCAGAATCATTTAATCATCTATTAGCCAATTCAGTGGCAAAAGAAGCTCTGCTTGCTGGCGCAGAAGTTGAAGTGATCTCACTAACTGACTTCGATATTCCGCTATTTAATGAAGATCTTGAGAAACAGGGGCCAATCGCTGGTGTTGAAGCGTTAAAAGATAAGATTCGCCAGGCAGATGGCCTGATTGTCGCAAGCCCTGAATATAATGGCTCCGTAAGTGGTGTACTTAAAAATGCGCTTGATTGGGTTTCTCGTACGGCACCAGATAGCACCCCTGCCTTTGCAAACACTACCGTAGCATTAGTCGCTACATCACCGGGTGGATTAGGCGGTCTCCGAGGCTTAGCGCATGCTCGTGATGTATTTGTGGGAATGGGCGCCCTTGTACTTAGTCAACAGCTTGCCGTAGGCAGTGCCTATCAGGCTTTTAGCCCCGAAGGTGAACTATTAGATAGCAACACGGCAGAACAAGCCAGCTCCATCGCTAAATCATTGGTTGATACAACAGCCAAACTAAAATAATTAAGTGAGTCGTTAGTGTCGATTAAACGCGCTAGCGGCTCAAAATATATCAGACAAAATACATCGCAAGCGCTTTCACCTTTGCGCACTACGTATGATAAGCAGCAAAAATAGTAGTCAGCGCACTTGCCGCATGTTGTTCAATATTACTCACCAATGCAAGCTAATTTTGACACCGAACAACACTTGTACTTACCCTTACTCAACATCGGCGGATTTCAAAATAAACGCTATCAATAAGTTAACATTTGGGGCCTTTGCTTTTAATAAACTCAATAATTTCATCAGATAGATAGCTATTAGACAAATAATTTACTCCACCTTTATGACGCAATAAAACCCCTGCAGACGTGGCTTGTACTTGGGTAACCTCTGACCATTTCAATTCATTATTAACATGAAAGGATTTCGTCACAACGCCCTGTTTAGATATTTCCAAGTCAACTTTATGGTCGTAAGCCCTACTGAGCATTTGACGCCATAGCCACCAGCTCTTTTTATAATAAACACTCAAGCCTTCCACTGCTGCTAGCGCTACAACAAAGTAAGCAAGGTATTTATCGACATCAATCCACAAAACCAGTACAACGCCAAAGACACCAACAATCATTGCCTTCAAATAATCCTTAAGGCCATTAGTTGTTGTTGATTGGTCAAAACACTCACTCAGGTGGGCTTTATCAAGCACAAAGGAAGTCTGGTATGGCAGTAATTCTTTCATTTCATTTAATCTCTTAACGCTGTTATACAGGACAGCGAATTCACCTTAGCTTATTGAGCGACAGTGTAACGGTATTTTATTGCGATAGCACGTGTTACCCCCCACCTCTTTGTTTAATTCTCTGATACAATGCGCGATTATCCATTTCGATATTATATTGAGAAAACTATGAAACTACTTGTGCGCAACTTAGCCACCTCCACTTCAAAATCAGCCCTTGAAAAATTGTTCTCGACACACGGAACACTACAGTCATGCACTATTGTATTAGATGCAGAAACTGGCCAATCAAAAGGCTTTGGCTTTGTTGAAATGCCAAACGCAGGACAAGCCAAAGCCGCCATGAAAAGTCTCAACGGTACGAAACTTCACGGCAGCATTATTCGAGTAAAGAAAGCTCAGCCACCAAAAAATGATGGCGATAACGATTAATTATCGCGCTTAGCGAACAGGCCAGCTAGCGATTAAAATCGCGTAATTCGATAAGGGGCAGTATCAATACTAGGCTGGCGCCCCATCACTAAGTCACAAATTAGCTCCCCACTTAACGCGCCCCAAGTTAATCCTAGGTGCTGATGACCAAAGTTAAAAAAAACGGCAGCATTAACTGGGCTTTTGTCAATGACAGGCAGAGAGTCAGGCAAGGAGGGACGAAAGCCCATCCAGCGCGCAGTTTCACTTAATTGCTCAAGCGAGATATCTGCCAGCTCAGGTACTTTCAATTGCGATAGCATCGCCTTAGCATGAGTTAACATCATATCACTTCGGCGATGATCTGGCCCATTTTCTAAACCTCCAAACTCAACGGTTCCCGCAAGTCGCAAGCCCCCTTGCATTGGTGTCATAATAAATTTTCGATCAAAGGATGCAATCGGCAAGTTAATGTCAGTATCAATTGGTAGCATCAAATGATAACCACGTTCCGTCTCTAAAGGCACATTAAAGCCTAATTTTTTTACCAGTGCTTTTGAGTGAGCGCCAGCACATACGATAACCTTATCGAATAATTGGCTACTATCGGCGGTCATGATCATTGGCTTCTCTAAAGAATCAATATCTACAACCTGCTGCTCGATAACTTCTCCTCCGAGCTGCTGGTACTGTTTAGCAATAAATTGGCACAGTGCTCCTGGGTCACCTGTATGCCCTACTTGCGTAAAATAAAGTGCACCAACAATTTTTTCATCCAGCCACGGCGCAAGCTCCTTTAGTGCCTGACCTTTAACGCTCTCTACTGCCACTCCTTGTTGTTGATAATGTATTAAGTCTTTTGCTATTTGCGGTTCATTCTTTTTTTCATAAGTAAGCAACGATCCATTAAGGGTTAACAAGTGCTCGGCGTTAATTTCACTCACCAGCGTTTGCCAACGCGCCACAGAATGTTTATTTAACATTTTAATTGCCGCCATATTACTGGCTCTGGCCGGGCGGCGCATTTGCGACATAAAACGCATAAACCAGGGTATCGCGCTAGCAAAATAACTAGGTTGTATTTTGAACGGCCCTAACGGATCTAGTAACATTTTTGGCAACTGAGGTAGCAAGGCGGCATCAGCAAGGGGAAAAACCTGTTCGGTAGCAAAGTGGCCAGCGTTTCCATAAGAAGCACTCGCATCGCTGGCCATCCCATTACCGTCAAAGACCGTGACTTGAAAGCCTTGTTTTTGCAATTGATAAGCTGAGTTTAACCCTATCACCCCACCACCAATAACCGCTACAGTTTGTTTCGTTTTATTCATTTTTTACCTCTGTTTTAAGCGTGAACCTAGCGTAGAATGAAGCCTTGCTGAAAGATATCGCTTGGGTCGAGCATAAACTGATGAACGCCAGTTATCCACGCACGTCCGCTAACCTGTGGTATTACTGCATCAAACTGATAAAATTTTTCACTAGGCAGCGCTTTAACCTGCATCTGCCCATCAACAATACTTTCTATGGTGATAAGCTCATCGAGTGCCACTTCACCTTTGGCATGCAACAATGCTATCCGCCCTGCCACACCAGTCCCGGTTGGGCTACGGTCCACTTCACCATCAGCAAACACACAAACATGGCGAGAGTGCGAGCTTTGCTTGGTCGTGTTAGCCGAGTGAAAAATCGTGCCATACAAAAAGCTTAGGTCTTTATCCCTTGGGTGATTCAACTGATGAGACTTCATTACCGCCTGCTTAATGCGGCGTCCTAAATCAATAAGCTGCTCAACATTCTCAGGTCTACAACTCACGCCGATAGCATCAGCATCAACGTACGCATAATATGCACCGCCAAATCCAATATCATAATTAACCGGCCCAAACCCAGGGACATCGACAACGTTGTTTAAGCTTTCAGCAAAAGAAGCCACATTATCAAACCATACCTTTAAATCACCGTTTGGAGTTTTATCTACCCAGGCTGAAATCAACCCTGCCGGGCTATCAATCTTAATATTATGTGGTAACGCTTTTGGAACGATATGCCCAATTTCCACTGCAACTTTGCATGTTGCGATAATCCCATGGCCACACATACTCGAATAGCCTTCGTTATGTAGAAACAGTACCCCAAAGTCACTTCCCGGTGTTACCGGCTCAGTAATTAACACGCCATACATATCAGCATGACCACGTGGTTCGTGCATTAAAATTTTTCGATAGTGATCTAGGTTATCCTGCAAGTAACGACGTTTTTCGAGAATAGTACTTCCTTTAATTTCAGGATAGCCTCGGGTAATAATTCTTAATGGTTCCCCTTCAGTATGTGCATCAATACTGTGAAACGATTGAAAGTGCTCAATTTTTTTTAAATCAATCTTCATAAATGGCTCCGGAAAAGACTTCTATTATTTAATATTTTCATTTTAGGGGTTGGCAAACCCAGTAAATTGTATACAATATACCCAAGTAGGACACAGGTTACAATAATAACTTGTACGCAACTTATAGATAGAAGGAACTATCAGTGAACGTAAATTGGCATGGTGTTTTCCCACAAGAGTCTGTGGCGCTGATGAAACTTGCTCGTGCAGGTCATATCGAAGCAGCCCGTGAGCTCTATCGTTGGTTTATGCCATTACTTCGCCTGAATACAATTCCTAAGCTTGTTCAAGCAATCAAGCTAACGGAGCAAATTGTTGACCGTGGCAGTGAAAAAATTCGCGCACCTCGCTTATCATTAATTGGTGAAGAGCGTGCTTACGTTGAAAAAACGATTCAAGATGCGTTGGACACTCGCACCGATTTGTCGAGATTTAACTTAGGTTAATGTCTGTGAGAAATGTCAGCAATAGACTGATATAAAATAAGAGTAATAAGCTGAGTGCGAGAAACCGCTACTCGGCTTAGTTGTTTGGAGATAATAATATGCGTAAAGGCACTTTTTTTTGTGTTGACGCTCATACCTGTGGCAACCCAGTCCGCTTAGTCACCAGCGGTCACCCTGATTTACAGGGCAACACCATGAGCGAAAAACGTCAAGACTTTCTTAATAATCACGATTGGATCCGTCAATCATTAATGTTTGAACCTCGTGGGCACGACATGATGTCGGGCTCGTTTATCTATCCACCTTGTAGCGACAACAGTGATGCAAGCATCTTGTTCATTGAAACGAGTGGCTGTTTGCCTATGTGTGGCCATGGCACCATTGGCACTGTGACTTCAGCATTAGAGCAAGGATTAATAACGCCTAGGGTACCAGGCCAGTTAATTATCGATGTCCCCGCTGGGCAAATAAAAATTGAATACAAGCAAACAGGTCAAAAGGTCGATAATGTAAAAATTTACAATGTCGCAGCCTATTTGGCGCACCAGAATGCTGTGATTGATGTGCCAGGCTTAGGGTCGTTACAAGTAGATGTCAGTTATGGTGGAAACTACTACTGTATCGTTGAACCCCAAGCGCTATTTCCAGGCATAGAGCACTGGAGCGCTTCGGATATCCTTTATTGGAGTCCAATTGTGCGGGAGGCAGCAAATAAACAGCTCATTTGTATTCACCCTGACGATCCGACGGTAAATGGAATTAGCCACCTGCTTTGGACTGGCGCATCAAAAAATAGCAATAGCCATGGTGCCAACGCGGTATTTTATGGAGATAAAGCCATTGATCGCTCACCATGTGGTACAGGAACGAGCGCGCGCATGGCACAACGTTTCGCCAAAGGATTGTTAAAAGATGGCGAACTGTTTGTGCATGAAAGCTACATCGGAAGTCAGTTTGTAGGCAAAGTAGAAAGCGTAACAACTGTGGGGGATTACCCAGCTATTATGCCAAGTATTCAAGGCTGGGCACAGGTAACCGGCTACAACCAAATCATTGTCGATGATGATGATCCTTATGCATTCGGTTTTCAGGTGACATAACCCCAAATCAACGATGGCGGTTAACCGAGATATCGCCTAGCAACTAGAGAGAACAAGATGATAGAAATTACAGGACAACACCTAATTAACGGCACTTGGTCAAATGCAGGACAGCAGAAATTTGCAAGTGCTAACCCAAGTACTGATAGTAATAATCCATGGACATTTTTTGATGCAAATAGTCAGGATGTCGAACAGGCTGTTACGGCTGCAGCAGATGCTTTTACTGAGTATCGCGCGACCACCTCAACCGCTCGCGCTGAATTTTTAGAAGCTATTGCAAATGAAATTGAAGCATTAGGTCCTCAGCTTGTTGAAGCCGCAATGAGTGAAAGTGCACTGCCGCAAATGCGAATCGAAGGTGAGCGAGGCAGAACTTGTGGTCAATTACGTTTGTTTGCTAACAATCTACGCAATCCAATCAGCCCCGTATTTATTGATAATGCCCAGCCAGAACGCTCACCATTACCAAAAGCTGATAGTCGTTTAATGCAAATACCACTAGGCCCGGTAGCCGTTTTTGGTGCAAGTAACTTCCCGCTAGCGTTTTCCACTGCCGGCGGTGACACTGCCTCAGCACTTGCTGCTGGTTGCCCCGTGGTCGTCAAAGGACACCCAGCTCACCCAGCGACAACAGAGTTAGTCTGCCACGCGATTAATCGTGCCATTGCTGCTACAGAAATGCCATCAGGGGTATTTTCAATGGTCCAATCGACAACACCTCAAATTGCTCAGCAACTTGTTCAGGCGCCAGAAATTAAAGCGGTTGGTTTTACAGGGTCACAAAAAGTTGGGGACATTCTCAATAAATTAGCTCAAGAGCGCCCTAACCCAATTCCATTTTTTGGTGAGTTAGGCAGTATTAACCCGCAGTTCGTATTACCTGAAATATTGGCACAACAAGCGACTCAAATAGCAAATAATCAAGTGGGCTCCATGTTAATGGGACATGGACAATTCTGTACTTCTCCTGGCGTTATGATAGTTGAAAACACCGCGGGAACAGACGAGTTGCTAACCGCACTTGAACAAGCAATCATCGCAGCACCAACGGGAACTATGTTAACTCGTGGTATTTGTCAGACATACCAACAACAAGTTGCGGCCCTAAAACAAAAAGCGACATTGACTCATATTGGCAGTGGTGAAGAAGGCCAGGGATTATGCCAAAGTGCCGCCACATTATTTCGTGTAAGTGCAACGGACTTTATACAAGATAGTAGCTTACAAGAAGAAATTTTTGGGCCTTGTGCGCTTATCGTACTTTGTGAAGACAACGCACAAATGCAGCAAATAGCGCAATCGCTACATGGTCAACTAACCGCTTCTATTCATGGCTTAGAGCAAGAGATTATTGCTAGTTCAGCGCTTATCGATAATGTGTCACAACATGTAGGGCGCCTGATATTCAACCAGATGCCTACCGGTGTTGAGGTTTGTCATTCGATGCAGCATGGGGGTCCATACCCTGCCTCTACAGCGCCAGCGACAACCTCTGTAGGTAGTCAGGCAATTAATCGTTTTACGCGACCTATTTGCCTGCAAAATATGCCTAGCTCAATACTTCCTCAAAGCATTGCACAAAACAGTAATACGCCACAAATAATTGTTTAGTACCTCATTAACAATTAAGCGTCACCAGCCAAAAATAGTGTTTAAGCGCTGTTTTTGGCTATTTTCCTCTTATATTTTAAATGAAAACAGACTAATATAGGGAAAGTAGCAATTAATTATCTGTTTAACCATGAACACAAAAGCAATGAACGTAAACACTCCAGTTGTACACAAAACCCGCACCCAAGTTGTTGTTGAAGTTTTAAGAGAACGGATACTTTCCGGTGATATTGAAGCTGGGAAACCGCTACGCCAAAGCGCATTAGCAAGTGAGCTAAATGTAAGTCGTATTCCGATTCGTGAAGCACTATTGCAACTTGAGGCGGAAGGTCTGGTTAAGTTTGAAGCTCATAAAGGGGCGACTGCTGCCGGACTATCTAGCGAACAAGTACAAGAGCTGTTTGAACTACGGGCGCTAATCGAGCCGGACCTATTAGCTAAATCGATTGGTAATATGACCGAGGAACATTTAGCGCAAGCACAAGAAATTTTAACCCAGTTAGAAGATGCCTTTCATCATTCAAATGCTAGCAACGTTTGGAGTGAACTTAATACCAAGTTTCACACCAGTCTATACCAGGCTGCAAACCGCCCTAATACAATGGAAGTTGTGCAAAACCTAAACAGTAATTGTGATCGTTATATTCGTCTGCATTTACTTCAAAAAGGTGGTATTCCAAAAGCGGAGCAACAACATCGAGAACTAATTGCACTTTGTCGTTCCGGGGAAACTGAAGCAGCCTGTAGCCTGCTTAAAGAGCACATCATGGGCAGCGCACAAGATTTAATTGAATTAGTTAATGCGCACAACGCAAAGTAGCCGATGTAGTTAGTTGTGTAATACCAATAGAATTAATTACTAGCGTTAAACATGATAAACGATTAGTTCTATTGATATCAGACTAGGCTGATTTTTGTTGGTTGTGAGCGGAAGATTTTAAATCAGTCACATATAGCACATGCTCAAGATCATCAAAGTCGTCTTCGCTACCGACTGACACTCCAGTACAACGGCTATGTAAATACCCTATTTTGGCAAATACCTGCTTGTACAACCGTTGGTGTATTTTACTCGATACGCAGAAACCATAACGATAGCCCAAATCATAAGTCGCATTAGCAAGTGCAAGAAAAAAATCACGGTGTAATTCTTTAAATGGAATGTCAGTTTCTTGAGTGAGCGTTAGTCGCATCCATTGACAATAGCCTTGATTATCTAAAGATAAGGCAGGTAGTTGCTTGCTTAAGCATTCCGTATTGAGCTCCATTGGCAGCCGTTGTTCTGCACTGCATCCGAAAATTCTAACGCCCCCAATCACCCGCTGCCCGATTCGGGCGATAAAAATATCGCTTTTATCGTCACAAAGCTCACCGGAGCCATTAAAATTACTTAATCCAAGTACTCGTTTGAAGGTTTTTTCGCGTAATTCAAAATACTGGTTTAGAAAGTCAGCGTTATTTGTTATCTCAAAAGTAACGTGCATATTATTATTATCTCTACTAGTGAAAAATGCTTATCTAAGCAGGAAATGGGCAAAAATTATGCCCGCCATATAACAACATATCTTTCCATGATTTTGTACCGCCATTTCTCCTAATCAAGCAGCCTAAAATACGAATTTATAGCTAAATAAAGTGGTATTTCTACAATAAATGCTAAAGCGCGCAGCGCAGTCTAGCCAACCCAAAGTGAACGTTAGCTTTATAGTTTTCATATAAATTTGATAGCGCCAGTAAAATATCAGCATAAAGCACGTTTTTTGATACAAAAACTAATGAGCAATGATTCTTTTTAAAGAATCGATAAGATGAAATGAGATGACAGGTTAGTCGAGTATTGCTTAAATTACTTTTGGTGCTTGGCTATCTCGATAGGATTTGGGGCTCTGATTGGTCCAGCGTTTAAACGCTCGGGTAAAACCACTTTGATCGGCAAACCCCAACATATAGGAGATTTCGATTAGGGGCAGACGCTGTTCACTCAACAATTTCAGTGCAAGATCATGGCGACACTCATCGAGAATTTCATTAAAACTCTTCCCTTCAGCTTTAAGTTTACGCTGTAAGGTGCGCAAGCCAAGATTTAGGTGACCGGCTATCTGTTCCAAATCGACTTCTTCAAGTAAAATATTCTCAAGCAGATAAGCTTTAACCTGGGTTGATATCAAATCAACACTAAAGCGTTTCATATGCTCAACTATCCATGTTTCTAACGTGTTCACTAATGACGGATTAGCTAACATCTGTGGCACAAGAATGTCTTCAAGGTTAAATACTAAGGTATTGCGGGGTTGGTCAAAGAGCACATCACATTTAAAAAATTGGCTAAACTCTTCACCACCCATTGGCTTACGATGGGTGTAACTTACGCTCACTGGCGCAAAGTTGTCATTGGTCATCAATCGAAACAAGCTAATCATGGTTGCTGAAAAGGCTTCAACAGCTTCATAAGCCACTGGCTCATGTGCTGTTGGGATATCAAGGTGTAATATGGCTTGCGTGTCTGTTTGCTCCATTGACAAAACCGCAGCATCGGTGGTCATTTGAGTAAAACGTAGACAACGTTTTAACCCTTCAAGCACATTACTACTTGAGGCCATGGCAAGCCCAACGGCACTATAGGTATTGGGTTGGAAATATTTCGTGAGTCGCAAAGAAAAACAGGGATCCTGCGTATGCCTTACCGCTAACTTCCACAGCACTGCCATTTGATTAACAGGTAATCTAACATCGGGGTTTTGTTGAATCGACTCTAAGTCAATTTTCGCTTGCTCAAACAATTCAACAGGGCTTAGTCCATAACTTTCAATCGCTTTGGCAATGAGCAAAGCCCAACTACCAATAGTGGTTGGTGTATTTGGAATAAGGGTTGTTGAATTCATATGTGTGCAGTCAACCTAGCATCAAAATTTTATTACATAATACAGTAAACAGGGCAATAAAAAAGGCTCAGGAAGATTAATTCCAGAGCCTTATTTAGCTTTACTGCTTATTACATAAAGTCGTAACTAAACTGCAAACCGATGGTACGGCCTGGCTCTACCATGTTGGCGTAGGCGCCCTTGGTTAGGGGTAAATCGAAACTAAAGTTGCGGGTTAGTTCATCAGTTAGGTTCTTGGCCACAAGCGCTACCTCCCATGTTTCATCATTAGATAATGCAATGCGCAAGTTTAGTTTGGCGTAGCTTTCTTGCTTAGTGAAAGGGTTTAAGTCAGCTGAAGTATAGAAATCACTTTTGTAGTTTACGTCCAGATTACTGGTCAATAATAATCCTTCAGCAACTTCAGTTTGATGCATAACACCAACATTGGCACTAAACTCAGGCACCAATGCATTCGTTTCACCGGTTAAGTCACATGAAGAACCATCATTGGACAAGTTAGGCGATACAAGGGCATGACTGCTAAAACACTTAGCTCCTTTAAAGTCATCCCAGTTGAAATCTAACCAACCAAAACTTGAAGTCACGGTAATATCATCGGTCGCAGCCCAGCGGCTATCAATCTCTAATCCCATCGTAGTAGCTTGACCAGCATTTTTTACGTTGAAGCCAATCTGGCCGTCATAAATTGACGTTTGTAAATCATCAAAGCTCATATGGAATAGCGCAATATTTACCTCAGCAGCGCCTTCATCAAGCGTCAACTTGCTACCTAACTCATACGAAACAACACTTTCTTCTTCGAACTGGAAATTCCCCTGTAAATTTGAACGTGCATCAAAGCCACCAGATTTAAAGCCTTTAGCCCCTTTAACGTACACCATCGCACCATTATCGGTAGTGTAATTAAAGGTTAATGAGGGCGTTAAACTTTCTTCGTCACGAGATTGTGACAAGTCATGTGCTTCAATCGTACCGTAAACTGGGTTAACAATATTTTGCGTGTTGCTATTGAGCAATAATGGATCAAGGTGGGTAAATTGAGTACCTAACATCGCTTGGTAAGCACCGCCGGGTAATCCAGGTAAACCAAATGCGTCCAGAGCAGCAGCTAATGCAGGTGGCGTCACTAGCGCACTTTGGCTTAATGGTGCGTTAGTTTTTGGATCATAAACAGCCATTTGTTTATGTCCCTTCTTTGTTTCCTCTGTATAGCGCAGACCTAAGCTCACATTTAGCTTTTCGCTAAGTTTGTAATCAAACTGAGCAAACAGCGCCCAAAGGTCGGACTCAACACCGTAATCACGGGTGCCATAAAAGGCCAATGGATAAGCGAAAGAGGTTTCATCATAATTTAGCTCTGATGATTGAAAATAGGCACCAACGATATAATCTAAGGTTTCACCGCCGGGAGAGGTAAAGCGAAACTCTTGACTTAATTGCTTATAATCTTCTTCAAACGCTGGTGAATAAAGCAATGTGCGCGCACTACTATCTTGGTCTTTTGCACCGTTAAGTTGATATTTCTGATAACCAGTAACTGAATTAAACGTATGCTCGCCCATCGTATAATCAATGTTTAAGGTAATATGATCACTCGTTGACTCTTCAAACTGTTTCTCACCTAATGCAGGCGTTGTATTAGCTGTCTTATGATCAAATTGATACTCTTGCAGGCCTGCAAGTAATGCATTAGTTTGCGGTGTATTGGCGGCCTGTAAGTAAGGTTCGGTGGTAACGATTAAACTGCGCCCCTTATTTTCGTCGGTGTCGTGTTGAATCTTTAAGTTAGCGTTTAGCTTGTCAGTAATATCCCAATCAAAAGTCACACGAGCTGCAATGGAGTCTCGCGCTTGTTCGTTGTCACCGGTTACCACATTTTCAATATAACCATCGTCAGACTCGGCCTTAAATGCAAAGCGAGCGCTTAAATCATCGGTTAAGCCGCCTGAAACAGCCCCTTCAATATCAGTCTTATTGTACTCTGGCACATAATAGGCTTTCACATAACCTTCAAAATCATCAGTCGCATTTTTTGAAGTTAAGTTCAGTGCCCCTGCCGTTGTATTCATGCCAAATAAAGTCCCCTGAGGACCGCGCAATACTTCCACCATCGCCAGATCAAGAAAGCTACTTCGCATTAATACAGCGCGGCCACGATAAATACCGTCAACGTAAGTTCCAACGGTTTGTTCAAAGCCCTGGTTGGGGCCACTACCTAGCCCGCGCATATAAATATTGTAACCCTGCCCCGACTTACTTACGGTAAAGTTTGGTACGTAGTCAGACATTTCCTCCATCTGAGTTAAACCAATATCAGTCAACTTATCGCCATCCAGGGTTGTAATTGAGGCAGGCACATCCTGCAATGACTGAACACGCTTTTGTGAAGTTACCTCAATTACCTCAAGTGCTTTTGAGGTGGCAGCATCTTCTTGCGCTACAACCAATGGTGTGGCAAATGCGCTAAGCATGGCACTAGCTAACATAGTCATTTTGGGCATCGTTATATTTTTCATGTTTTCTCCAGCCTACCTTTTGATAGTTATTATTTTTCGACTATACCCATGCTCAATCCAACAATCGTTGCTATTACTCATGGGTAGCAACTCTGATAACACCTAAACTAGCGAATACCCTCAACAAAAACTTGTAACTAGGCGTCAACTTTTTATCAACAAACGACAAATAATAAGCGGCGGAAAAGAACAACTAAAATAATACAAAGAACTAACAACAACTTAGATAGCAACAAACCTGTTGAATCTCGCAACCTGTCTAAATTTGTCATTTAGAACTCAATTGTTGTCGTTTAAAGATTAGAATTCGGGCCCGATTCCTTAGTAACCTGACACAATCGAATAGCCATTGGATAATACCCTATGAAGAAATCATTACTGGTATTGCTAGCGCCTGTCGCTTTATTGGGGTGTGGCCAAGAGACCACAGCAACGGTTGAAACCCAAACCGTTCACCCCAAAACGCAATATATTAACCAGCAATTTAAGACTGATTTGGCCATTAATGACCAGCAGGATTTTATTGATGCAAAGCGCGGTTTAATTGCTAAAGCTCCCCTAACAGCAATAAAAAACGCTCAGGGTGATATATTGTGGAACAATCAAGCCTACGAGTTTGTACAAGGGACAGCACCAGCATCGGTAAACCCGAGCTTATGGCGCCAAGCAACCCTTAACAATATTCGCGGGCTATTTAAAGTCAGCGATGGTATATATCAATTACGCGGCTTTGACTTTGCCAACATGACCATTATTGAAAGTGACAGTGGCTGGATTGTCGTTGATCCATTAACAGCAAAAGAAACTGCCGCCCGCGCCCTTGCCTTTGCCCAACAACATTTAGGTAAAAAACCGATTAAAGCGGTTATTCTAACCCATGCTCATATGGACCACTTTGGCGGTGTACTCGGCGTAGTGACACCACAGCAAGTTAAAGCGCAAGATATCCAGGTGATTGCTCCTGCAGGCTTTGTTGAAGCGGCCACCAGCGAAAATATTATCGCTGGCGTTGCGATGGCTCGTCGCTCCGCGTTTATGTATGGTAAAGAATTACCTCGCAGCGTAACAGGTCATGTGGGTTCTGGCTTGGGCACTGGCCCTGCTTACGGTACTTTTGGCATAATCACTCCAACCACGGTTATTGAGGACGCTCTCACCCCAATGACTGTCGATGGTGTTGATTTTGTTTTTCAAAATGCTTCGGGCACAGAGTCGGTTGCAGAAGTAACGTTCTATTTGCCGCAACATAACGCCTACGGCGGCGCAGAACTCGTATCACGCAATATGCATAATCTGTACACTCTACGCGGCGCGCAGATACGTGATGCTCTAGCCTGGAGCGCAAAAATCGACGAAGCTCGAATCACCTTTAGTGATGCAACGCTTTACTTTGGCAGTCATCATTGGCCTGTATGGGGTAAAGATAATGTTCAACAGTTTTTAGCCAACCAGCGCGATATGTATAAATATCTTCACGATCAAACCGTGCGCCTAATGAACATGGGCTTTAATGGTGCTGAAATTGCTGAGCAAATCACCCTACCACCAGCCTTAGCGAATAACTTTTATAATCGAGGTTATTATGGCAGTGTCAGCCACAACGCCAAGGCTATTTATCAATTTTATATGGGCTGGTTTGACGCTAACCCTGCCCACCTTAATCCCTTACCTAAAAGTGAGTCAGCCGCAAAATATGTTGAATTAGCCGGCGGCGTACAATCACTACACAACGTTGCAGCGCAGGCCTATCAAGACGGCGAGTTTCGCTGGGCGGCAGAACTTTTAAATCATTTGGTTTTTAATGATGAAAATGATACCAACGCCAAGGAATTGCTGGCACAAACATACACCCAATTGGCTTACCAGAGCGAGGCAGCTTCTTGGCGCAACTTTTATCTTAAAGGTGCACAAGAACTAATTCACGGGGTGAGCAAAGAAGGGATTGATTTAGCGCTAATGAAAGAAATTTTGCTTAACACCGATGTTAAGAAATTCTTTACCTCGATGGCGGTGCGACTCAACAATGACAAAGCACAAAATGTCGAGCAAACGGTGAAAATAGAATTTAGCGATTTGAACAAGAGCTATTATCTGATCGTTAAAAATAACGTATTGCGCCACTATGGCAGCGAAGATATTGACCTTGAGCAGCAGGTGAGTGCCACCCTTACAGTAACGCAGCCGCTATTTGTCGATATGCTTGTCGGACATGCAGGAATCAAAGATACGCTATTTTCAGATGAACTCTCAATTGAAGGCTCGACGCTCGACTTAATTAGTTTTCTGCGATTATTCGATAAGCCAGATAGTCAATTTAATATCGTTACACCGTAACTAATACACCACCATATAAATACAACAATAATCAGGAGTATTCATGATTAAACAATTAAAATTCGCAACTAAGCCACTGGCTATCGCGCTAATGCTAAGCACAGTGCCGAGTATTGTTAATGCCAACAATATCCTAAAAGCGCTACGCGTAAACAACAGCGAATTACCCGCTGCAATTAAAATTGCCGATGATAAAGCAAAAGAAGAATGGGCTTACAGCACAGGTATTCAAGCAGTCATGTTTACAATTCCACTGGTAATGCACGATGTTCAGCGCGATATTCGTTCAAACCTAAAGCTGATTGAGCGCATCAAAGACACCTGTCCTTGCGCACCGCTTGGCCAATGGGGACACAATGCTAAACTTGCCACCAGCGACGATGTAATGCCTTACACGCCTAAC
This sequence comes from uncultured Gammaproteobacteria bacterium, assembly GCA_937139475.1. GTDB lineage: Bacteria > Pseudomonadota > Gammaproteobacteria > Enterobacterales > Psychrobiaceae > Psychrobium. Next base: position 27,795 of record CAKZQF010000102.1, read on the forward strand.
CGCGATACGGTATACTCTGGCCTAGGCATGGACTTGGCCAAAGAGCCGATTATTATTACTGTGCCACCGATTAAAGATCGCTACTACTCGATTCAAATTGGTGATGCTTACATCGTCAATACTCATTACATTGGTACACGTGCTACCGGCACCGATGGTGGCAATTACGCCTTGGTGGGTCCGGATTTTGAAGGCACACTGCCACAAGGCGTGGTTGAATTGCGGATGCCACATAATGCAGCCATCGCAGCCCTGCGAATTGCAAGCTATACAGAAACCGCTGAAGATTTAGCTATTGTTGAAAAGTATCAGCAACAATTTGATGCAGTGCCATTATCACAGTGGGGGCTTGATAAGTCAGAGCGTACGTTTGAATTACCAACGCTTGCGCCAACGAATATGGGCAAAGGACCACTGGCTTACTTTAGCTATGCATCGCAACTGCTGCGCGAAAGCCCACCTAAAGCATCAGATATGGCGGCGCTTAACACCTTTAAGCATATTGGTCTAACCCTTGATAAGCCATTTGATCCAACGTCACTCGACCCTGCGATAGCGCGCGGACTTGCCCGTTCTGTTCAAGCAGCGATTGATATCATTAAATGGAAAGTTAAGTTTCGCGGTACCCAAAGTGAACATAAATGGAATGTCGATTTTGTCGGTGGTGCTTATGGCACCGACTACTTGGCACGTGCAGAAGGCGCTGTACAAGGGTTATTTGTCCACTCTCCTGAAGAGGCGATTTACTTCCATACTTATTCAGACATCAACAATGCACCACTGCTTGGCTCAAAAGAGTATACCTTGCACTTTACCAAGGAGCAGTTAGCGACGACGAGTGAAACAGGCTTCTGGTCAATCACCATGTATGGCGATGACTACCAGTTAGTTTCTAATTCAATCGATCGGTTTAACATTAGAAAGAGCACCAAAGGGCTTAACTACAATGATGATGGCTCACTAACACTATACATCCAGCGTAAGCCTCCAGAAGGTCACGAATCGAACTGGTTGCCAACGCCAGAAAAAGGTATTTTCCGCCTAAACTATCGTATTTACCTACCGGATGAGCCGATGCGCCAATGGCAAACGGTAGAAAATTATTTGCCAGGAGTTACACCTGTAAAATAGCTTTGTTATCTTTTGATAACGGCCGTGATGAGAAATACATCGCGGCTTTTTTGTGCTTGTTTTTCACTCAGACTACAATTAATAAATATCTCTCCTATAACGGAGCCATGATGGATTCACTTCTATTAAATATCTATTGGATCTCGCTATGCTTTTTCGCTTTTATCGCCCTGTTTCATTATCTATTAATCAAGCGCACTACGTTAACGCCCAAACAGTGGGCTGTAGTTGAATACGTTTGGCTCATTCTTACCTTTGTCTCCATTTTAGGGATAATAGATGACAGTCGCCGGATTCAAGCTGAAATTCAGTTGGCGCAGGACTTAAGCACAGTCAAAGAACGCCAGTTGCGCGTATTTAATTGGCTAGACAACTACCAAGAATACACTTGTAGTATCGGGGAAAAAACCAAAGGCTGTGTCGTAATTAAGTCCATCGTAACAAACGTGAATTTAAGCCTGGTTGATGAATTTAAATATGACCCATTGCCACTTAATTTATTTGAGTCATTAACAACAATTACGCCCTTAATTAGTGACAAGGCGCAACAAGTTCTTACCGAACGAACCAAGCAATATAACCAAGCGGTCTCACAATATAAGCACACGTTTAAAGCGAGTTTGCGCTCCTATTTACGCAACTTACTGGCAGCGTTCACCCCACTTATTTTTTGCTGTGCATTGGCGCTTAAAATAACCAAAGTGAGCAGTGAATATATTGCTACGCCTTAATGACTGTATTTCATGATTTCCTTTAGTGTTAGCCTGTTACCGCCACCGATGGCAGCCACTTGAGCCAACAGTAATTGTGCAGTGGCTAACGCATCCGCCAGCGCATTATGTGCGCCACCATTTGGTAGCCCATATCGTTTACAACTTGGGTACAAGCGTAATAATTGCTTATCAAAGTGTTCGCCTTGGCGACTCAGTCGCTTCGCTTCGATCAACAAGGTGTCAATCAACTCAAAAGGTAGCTTGTGCCCATAAATTTTCTGTGCTGCTTGCTGTAAAAATGATATGTCCAGGGCACCATGATGTGCCACTAGTACTCGCCCTTGCATGGCCTGCAACAACTGTTCAATCCCCTCTTCCAATGATAATGCATCAGTCAGGTCCCGATCATGAATGCCATGAATTGTCGCGCTATCGCCAACACCTTTTTGTGGGGTTACCATTAAATTACGCGCCTGAGACAATATGATTTCGCCATTAATTATTGGCACCCAGCCGATGCTAATTACCTCATGATTTTTAGGGTCTAGCCCGGTCATTTCCAAATCAACACACAGTAATTGGGCTTTGTTAAACGAAGAAGAAAAATCACAGCGCTTAGCGATGTAATCTTTTACATGGGGCTGCTTGGCTTTAATGCCAAGTAACATCCTATTTAGTTTGGCAAAGGTTAAATTGGTACTCAAAATACGCCTCGGGTGAATTTAAGCTGCAGACCTTTTTGCCCGCTATGTACTGCTTCAAATGCATCTTTAAGTTGGTGGCGCATAAGTCGAGACATGTTATTTGGTTTCAAGTAGTTATTTGGTGTTTTGCCGGCTTTTAATTGCTCCCCCTGATTTCTAAGCCGCATTGATGAAACAAACTCCATCGCATCCTTAAGATTTTTTACATCCTTCTTACTTAAGATATTACGCCCTAGAAGTTTCTCTAGTCGTGCTAAGGTACTCACTTCATTCAGGCCCTCGTGTAACGCATACACCCGAACAATATCATTAACGATGGCTACGCCTCGATGCTTCAAGTCCAATACCTTATTTTCTTCCCCATCACGCTCAAGCACAAACTTACCAAAGAACCCTAGTGGCGGGGTTGATGACACGGCAAGTGAAGCCATCGAGGCAATAAAAATCTGGTTTCCTTTGGTTTGCTTAAGTACATGCTGTTGTAGTTGTTCAAAAAGTGCTTCGTTACCATCAAGTAACCGCATATCAAAAAATATTGAAGTATTAAGCAGCGCTTCTGGAGACGGCGTGTTAATCCATTGTGAAAAGTATTGTTGCCATGTTTTTAAATCCACTCGCCATTTATCCGTTTGCGCCATTATTTCACCAGGACAATATATATAGCCGCATGCGTCTAAACCGTGACAAACAAATTCACTAATCGCTTTAAAAAACTGTTCCTGTTCGGGGGTTGGGGTTCGAGCTAAGATCATCGCATTATCTTGATCGCTTCCTGCGGTTTGGTCCATTCGCCCTTGGGAGCCAAACACAATCCAACTGTAATCAAAAGGGGCAGCACCATATTTTAAGTGGGCAAGTTTCAACAATTGCTTGGTTAATGAATCCGACAGTAGCGTCAGTATACGGCCTATCTCTTGGGCACGGGCATCAGCTTCAATCAAACTTTGTAGCAATGCTGGAAACCTTTTACTAATGCTGATTAGTCCTTCAAGGTTATGCTGACGGTTAATCTCACCAATCAAAAATATCGGTTGGTTATTTTGAGTGCGCACAAGATCCGTTGTCGTGACCATACCCACAACGTTTTTTCCATCAACCACTGGTAAATGGTGAATATTGTGGGTACTCATTAATATGGATGCTTCAAACAGCAAGCCAGTTTTATCAATACGACAGGGCTCTTTGGTCATCACGTCAGCGATAAGCGTTTCACCATCCAGCCCATTAGCCAAGACACGAGAGCGTAAATCACGATCGGTTAAAATGCCTGCAAGACGTTCATTTTCCAAAATGATTAACGACGATATACGATGTTCGCTCATCAATTTGGCTGCCTCACCAACACTGTGCTGTGGGCTTAGGCTAACAACATCATGCTTTAATAAACTTTCAATTGTAATATTAAGAGGCGTGCCGGATGATGATTCTTTCTCAAAGCGCTTCAGGCGCTTGGCATGAGCGCGATTAAAAAACCGATCAAATATCTTTGAGTCATCTCTTAACAACTTAAACAGCTCCAGATCGAGTAAATATACCAAGCCGTCCTCAAGGATTTTCACTCGATTATTGACATTTTCTCCCGTTAGCAGCGAGGGATAACCAAAGAAATCACCTTCACCTAATCGGTCAAGTAGTTCCCCCTGCTTGTCATGTACTTCAAACGAACCTGTACGAACAACATAGAGTTGAGGGTTATCGTAATCAATTTCAACATGCCCACCCGCGGCAGAAAAGTAGCTAATACGTAAGCCTTTTGCAGCTTTTGCTAAGCTTTCTTGAGATAAACTATCAAAAGGAACAAGTTGTCCTAGGTATTCTTTAATTTCAGTGATTTCTATGTCTTCAGTCATGCTCGGTCCTCGATACTCCACGTTAGTCGTAGTTATTCCTTTGATTGTTTTGGTTATAGTATTGCTTAATACAATAACAAAAAGAGCAATTGATATGATAATGCAACTATTGAGTTTTTTAGAGCCTGCCGCATTTACAGTAGGCATACTACTCACGCTAACTGCACTCTTTAAGTACACCCAGCGAACCCAAGATTATCAGAGTATTTGGCGAGTGTTAGTCAACAAACTTAAAAATGGCTTTAATATCGCTGAGTTTAAAATTTACCGAATGGGTATTTTGATCTTAATGTTCGGCCTAGTACTGCGTCTTATCAATCAGATTTTCTTTCCATCTTACTGGTAAGCACAGTTATTGGCAGGAGACATTAGTCTAAAGAAATTTAGCAGAAAAATGCCGCGAGGTCGTCGCGGCATTTTATCTAACTCTTGCGTAATTCGCGTCTTAGTATTTTCCCTACCGTGGATTTAGGAATAACATCTAGTACCTCAATGACCTTAGGAACCTTATATCCCGTCAATTGTTCTTTGCAGTAGGCTTGTAGTTTGTCCTGATTTAAGTCACCTTCAACACTAATAAACGCACAAACTCGTTCACCAGTACGTTCGTCTGTTTGCCCAACAACAGCGGCTTCGAGAACACCAGGATAACTTACCAAAACTTCTTCAACCTCATTGGGATAAACATTAAAGCCAGAAACAATAATCATGTCCTTTAACCGGTCTACTATTTTGATGCAGCCGTTAGGGCGCTTAGTGGCTATATCGCCAGTTTTAAAGAAGCCATTAATTATTACTTTTTCAGTTTCAGCCGGCATATTCCAATAGCCCTGCATTAACTGCGGTCCTTTTATAACCAGTTCCCCTTCTTCACCATCAGCAACAGGGTTGTTTTTAAGATCCCAAATCTCAACGGTAGTCTCTATTAGCGGTCTGCCAATAGAACCAATTTGCTCATTTCCCGGTTCGTTCATACAAACTACAGGCGCAGTTTCCGACAAGCCATATCCTTCCGTAACGGTGCACCCAGTTACTTGTTGCCAAATTTTAGCGGCAGCAATAGTAAGTGTCGTACCACCTGAGATAGTTAGTTTTAGCTTAGAGAAATCTAAGGATTTGAACTCCTGGTGATGACACAGCCCAACAAATAGCGTGTTAATGCCCGCAAAACCAGTAAATTTGAACGGCTTAATTGTTGCTACAAACTCATCTAAATCCCGTGGATTGGTGATAAGAACATTAAGGTTTCCTTGGCCAAAGAACAACATCATATTCACACTAAATGCATAGATGTGATACAGCGGTAGCGGACAGATAAAGATCTCTTGCGCTGGTTGGCAACAAGCCCCAAGGGTATGGCGAGTTTGCGCTGCGTTGGCGATAATATTGCGATGGGTTAGGCTAGCACCTTTTGAGACACCGGTAGTCCCTCCGGTGTATTGCAAGACGCAAACATCGTCCAAGCTGTTTTCTATGCGTGGCTGCAAGGCCATTGCTTCACCAAAGGTTAATGCAGAATTAAAACAGTCACCGTCTTGATAAGTGTTTTTTAAACCCGTCAACAAGTCATCAGCTTTAGTAACTAATACGGTTTCTATGGCTGTCTGGTCTTTCACTGCTGCAAGTTTTGGCAATAAACTATCTAAAATAACAATAGCTTTCGCGCCACTATCTTTAAACTGGTGTGCCATTTCTCGCGGCGTGTAAAGCGGATTAGTATTAACAATGATTAACCCTGCGCGCATTGCCGCATAAGCAGCAATAGGATATTGGACTAGATTGGGCAATTGAATAACAATACGATCACCAGCATTTAGGCTGGTACTTTGTTGAAACCAGCAAGCTAACGCTCGTGATTTTTGTTCTATTTGAGCAAAGGAATAAGTTTGCCCTAAGCAATGGAATGCAGGTTTATCGCCATATCGTTGAAATGCTTTTTCTACGTAATCACCTAGACAATTAATATCATTTTCAATTAATTTTGACGTCATCTTATCATCCTATTAAATAAGTTAGTGTCGGTATCACCTAGTTCTCGGTGCACTCATTATTCACTAGTATTAAGTATTGGAAGACATTTGTAATGTGTCAAACGCGCCAAAGACTTCTCTTTGGCTGCCGGGTTAATCTTTGCAGCCTAACAACTTTCTATACTCACTTGGCGTAGTATCAGTCCAACGTTTAAAGGCACGATTAAAATTTCCGACGCTAGAAAAGCCAACTAAATACCCAATCTCACTGATACTTAAATGTGATTGTTGCATATACTCCATGGTTAACTTTTTTCTAGTTTGCTCTAATATTTCTTTATAACTGGTCCCTTGCTCTTGTAGCTTTCTTTGTAGATTGCGTAAGCTCATGCCCATTTGCGTAGCAATTTCAACTTGGGATGGCGCCCCCAAGGGTAGCACCTCATATATTTTATTTTTTATAACGTAAGCCAAGTCACTCTTATCGATTCGGGATAGAAAATCATCAAGCATTTTCTCATGGGCATGAGTAACCAATGGATTACCACCAACCAACTGTGTTTTGGCGCTTTGTAAATCAAACACAATAGCGGGCTTGTCACACTCAAACTCTAATGGTGCTAAGAAATAGTTAACCAATTTATTGTAATTTAACGGTTTTTCTTGTGAGAATCGCACTGCTAATGGGTTAAAGTCATAACTAACAAGTTCGCGAGATAACTGTACCAGGCTAGCTATAAATGTCTCGCACATGAGTTGATTAAGGACAGGACGTCCCGTATCAGCATAGTGCATTAAGGTTAACTCTAATACCAACTTGTTTCCTTGTTCATATAAGTCAAGGCTGCAGGCATCTGATACGACACGTTTGTATTGGACAATTCGGGCTAGCGCATCTTGTAATGTATTAGAAGACATCATCGCATAGCCCAATACATGGAACATACTTGGCCGGAATTGCTTCGCCACGAGAATAGAAAAGTCATCACGATTTAACTGCTGCTGACAATAATCAAATAAGCGAGTCAGTTTTTCCGTAGCGATGCGTGACTCTTGATCTCGCATCTCGCTTAACTCAATGCCACAACTATCCAATGCCGTATCTAAACACAACCCTTGTTCAGTTATCACCCGAGAAATAGGAATCATCCATCCACTTATTGTTGAATAGCTATTTTGCATACCAATCGCTTCTCTTCGTCACACAAAAAAAATTTAAACTAGCGTTTGCTCTTGCTTACAACAGTACACTATATAGGCGTAAATATACAAATAATGCATAAAATGAGCACAACTTGGCGCGTTTGGCATCTTTGCAAAGTAAAATTTATTAGCTAAGGTGAATATGTTAATAAATTGTAATTTCCTGACAAGCGAGTATCAACGATGTTAAAAAACAAATATAAAAACAGTTTAGTTGCGTCCGTCGTCCTTTCCGCACTCTATGCGACTCCCTCATTTGCCACCGATATTTACTTTGGTGAAAATGACGAAACACTATTACAAATCAACACTCAAATTTCCGTTGGTGCAAGCTGGCGCATGGAAGATCCAAACCAACGTTTTATTTCAAAAACCAATGGCGGCACAGGTAATGGTGCGACAACTGATGATGGTAATTTAAATTTTGATCAAGGTGAGACATTTTCAAAAATTATCAAAGGGAATACAGATTTCCAGCTGACCCACGATACTTTCGGGGCATTTCTTCGTGTCAAATATTGGTACGATAAAGAGCTAAAAGATGAATCACGCCCTCATGGTAACAACCCAAACAACTATGTAGCAGGCGCTCCATTAAGTGATGAAGGATTCGCTGACTTCACAAAATTCTCAGGCGTTGAAATCCTAGATGCCTATATGTTTTTGCAAACTGAACTTGGTGAAATGCCCCTTGATTTGAGAATTGGGCGCCAAGTCGTTAGTTGGGGCGAAAGCACCTTCATTCAAGGTGGTATAAGTTCAGTCAACCCGTTTGATGTTAGTGCATTCCGTCGCCCGGGCGCCGAGTTAAAAGAAGGCTTGCTACCCGTGGGCATGATCTATGCGAATCTTGGCTTAACGGAAAGCTTAAGTGTTGAGGCGTTTTATCAATATGAGTGGGAAAAAACCCAAATCGATGGTTGCGGCACCTTGTTTACGGGTGCTGACTTTGCCGCTAGTGGTTGTGACCGCGTAACTATCGGCCCTAGCGACGCGACAGCTGTCGCGGGTGGCTATTATGCGCAAAGAGAAGCTGATATTGAACCAGATGATGGCGGCCAATACGGTATTGCTTTGCGTTACTTTGCCCAAGAGCTTAATGATACAGAATTTGGTTTTTACTTTCTAAACATTCATTCACGTGTGCCGATGATTAGCGGAATACGAGGAGAATGGCGCGGATTCAACCCAGCACTCCCCGTGTTATTACCTCACTCAAGTGCCGTATCATTGGATCAAGCTTTCCCAACATTGGCAGCCGGTGCTGCGGCAGGGGTTTTAACACCTGAGCAAATGGGTCAATTTGGGTTGGCGAGTCTATTACAGACCACCGGGGTAGAACTAGATACGATTAATGCGCTCAACCCTGGCTATTTAATTGAATTTCCAGAGGATTTAAAATACTACGGTGTGAGTTTTGCCACCAACCTTGGTGGCACGGCAGTCTCTGGCGAAATCTCATATAAACCCGATACACCAATTCAAATTAATGGCCCTGAGATACTTAATGGTGCGCTATCTGAAGCGCCATTCTTACGTTATTCAGAACGCGTATTAGCCACTGAGCCAGGTGAATACGTGCGTGGCTGGGATGAGTTTGATGTAACGCAAATCCAAGTCACTGCATTACATTTTATCGAACAGTTTATGGGCGCATCTCGCTTAACATTAATTGGGGAAGCCGCGGTAATTTTAACCGATGATATTGAAAACTCAAACCAACTCTACGGACGTAACGCCGTATTTGGCTTAGGGGATTTTGATGCAGGCGGTGGTATAAACTGTACAAACCTTGTTGCTGCTGGGGCGCTTAGTGGCGATTGTCGCGACGATGGTTTTGTCACTGACAACGCTTGGGGCTACAAGCTTCGCGCTGTGTGGGACTATACTGATGCATTTGCCGGGGTATCACTAAAACCAACGATTGCCTGGTCGCATGATGTATCAGGTTACTCACCTGAACCCGGCCAACAGTTCCATGAAGGGCGTAAGTCGTTGGGCTTCTCTGTTGAAGCCTCATACCAGCAAAAGTACACAGCAAACCTTGCTTACCAAACTTTCAGCGGCGGTTCACATAATGTAATGGAAGATAAAGACTTCCTGGCCCTAAGCTTTGGTTTTTCTTTTTAATTGAGGAATATAATAATGAAAAAAATAATCTCAAGTGCAGGCATTTTAGCCTTAACTCTAATTGCGACGAGCGTGAGCGCAAAGGTATCTCCTGAAAAAGCAGCTGAGCTTGGCAAAAGCCTTACACCACTGGGGGCCGAAATGGGCGCCAATGCAGCTGGTACAATTCCAGCATGGACCGGAGGTTTAACCGCAAAAAATACGACTAAGAATAGCGACATCGGTCGCCCTGCAAATCCATACAGCAGTGACAAGCCGCTATTTGAAATAACCAATGCAAATTTAGAGCAATACAAAGCGAATCTAAGCGCTGGTCAATTAGCCATGTTCGCCAAATATGCAGATTACAAAATGCCTGTGTATCCAACGCGTCGCTCAAGTGCTTACCCGGATGATATCTATCCACTGATTAAGAAAAATGCCACCGATGCCGAATTACTTGATGGTGGCAATGGTATTGCTAATCTAGATACCACGATTCCTTTCCCGATTCCGGGCAATGCATTAGAGGTTGTTTGGAACCATATCACCCGTTACCGTGGCGGTGCAGCGATTCGTACGGCTAGTGTGATCCCTGCATTAGCCAATGGTGACTTTGTGCCAGTAAAAATCACCGATACGCTTGTTTGGCCAGAGTTTCTTAAAAGTGGACGGGACGCTAAAAAAGATGACAATGTGCTGTTTTATTACCTGCAGCGTATTACTGCCCCTGCACGTTTAACCGGTACTGCACTGCTTGTTCACGAAACGATTGACCAGGTTAAAGAAGCGCGCCGCGCCTGGGTATACAACTCCGGTCAGCGCCGTGTTCGTCGTGCGCCAAATGTCGCATATGATGGGCCAGGTGCAGGTACTGACGGTTTAAGAACCTCGGATAACTATGATATGTACAACGGCTCGCCAGATCGCTATGACTGGAAACTGGTAGGCAAGAAAGAGATGTACATCCCTTACAATGCTTATAAACTTTTCGATACCAATGCAAAGTATACTGATATCGTCAAAGCCGGTCATATGAACAGCGATTTCCTACGCTATGAATTGCATCGAGTATGGGAAGTGGAAGGGACAGTAAAAGATGGCCAGCGTCACATTTACACCAAGCGAACAATGTTTATTGACGAAGATACTTGGGGAGCATCAGTGATCGACCATTACGATGGCCGTGGCAACCTATGGAAGCTTGCGGAAGCGCATAACATCCAATTCTACGATGTTGACACACCGTGGATGGCCGCCGAAGCCCTGCATGATTTAGATTCAGGTCGCTACCTGGTAACGGGACTAGCGAATGAAGAGCCAAAGTTTTTACAGTGGGGCGTAAAAATGTCACGACGTAACTTCTCATCCTCTGCGCTACGCCGCATGGGTCGTTAAGCTAGTTTGCCTCAAAATAGAATGGGCCGATGGCCCATTTTTTTTACCTTAAATTCTTCATCCAATTTAGTCTCTAAGGAGAACCGTATGAAACATCATGCGTTAATTATATCCTCATTGTCAGTTCTACTCGGTATGTCTTCACTACAAGCACAGGACTACAACACCGCACAGAAAAAAGCGACAAAGCATACAATCATTGCACAGCAAAAACTAAAGCGTGAATTGCCATTTGCCGACACACTGGACTTTACCTTAAGTAAAAAAGGGCTGATTAAGCGCCCCAAAGAATTAGCTATAAAAGACCTACAAGGTAATGTGGTTTGGGAGTTGGGAAATTATGATTTTTTAGCAGATAAAAATTACCATGACTCAATTAATCCGAGCCTAGAACGTCAGGCGCGGCTTAACATGTCATATGGCCTATATAAAGTAACCGATCGTATTTACCAAGTCCGTGGCTACGACTTAGCAAATATTTCATTTGTTAAGGGCGATAGCGGCTGGATCGTATTTGACCCTTTGCTAACCCCTGCAACCGCTCGCGCAGCATTTAAACTGGTCAGCCAGGAGCTTGGGGACTTTCCAATCAAGGCTGTAGTCTATAGCCATGCCCATGCCGATCATTTTGGTGGCGTAACCGGGATCGTTAGCCAAGAACAAGTCGATAGCGGCGAAGTAAAAATCATCGCGCCGCGTGATTTCATGGAACATGCAATCAAAGAAAATGTACTGGCTGGCAATGCTATGACGCGTCGTGCGACATATCAATATGGCAACGCGCTAACAAAAGGCGAAAAAGGTCAAGTCGATGCGGCCATTGGCAAAGGTTTATCAACTGGATTTATTAGCTTACTAGCCCCCACGAGAGAGATTGAGCAGGATGAGGAAACATTGGTAATCGATGGGGTTACCATGGTGATGCAAAATACGCCAGGTACCGAATCGCCTGCGGAAATGAATACTTATTTCCCACAATTTAAAACGCTATGGCTAGCAGAAAATGTTACCGGTACCTTGCACAATGTTTATACCCTGCGCGGCGCTGAAATACGTGATGCAATGGGTTGGAGTAAGTTTATAAATAAAGTTATTCATGGCTATGCACAGAAAAGCGAAGTTATGTTTGCATCTCACTCTTGGCCACGTTGGGGCAATAAATACATCATCAAGGTGTTAGAGAAACAACGAGACATCTATGGTTACTTACATGATAAAACACTAAACCTAGCCAACAAAGGGGTAACCATTAATGAAATTCATAATGAATTTACCGTACCTGAGGAGTTAGCCCATGAGTGGTATAACCGAGGTTATCATGGTTCTTATTCACACAATGCACGAGGGATCATTAACAAATATCTCGGCTTTTATGATATGAATCCCGCCAATTTAAACAAGTTAAGCCCTCAAGATTCAGCAAAAAAATATGTTGAGATGATGGGGGGAAGCGATAATATTTTGAGCAAAGCCAAAGAAGCTTTTAGCCAAGGGGAATATCGCTGGATTGCTGAGCTGGTCAATCACCTTATTTTTGCACAGCCGGATAATCAGCAAGCAAAACTACTTCAGGCAGATACGCTAGAACAACTTGGCTACCAAAGCGAAAGTGCTGGCTGGCGTAATAGCTACCTAGCCGCTGCGTATGAATTGCGTCACGGTTTACCCAAGTCTGCTAAAGCAACAAAAGCCGGTCCAGACCTGATTAAAGCAATGGATTCTGAGCTTATCTTCGATTTTTTAGGGGTTCGCCTTAACAGCGAAAAAGCCCGTGGGCAACGCTTAACCATCAATATGGTTATCCCCGATCGCGATGAAACCTTTTTGCTCGAGCTTAGCAATAGTCACCTCAATAATATTAAGGGGGTGCAGTCGACCGTTGCTGATGTCACGGTACAGGTTAATCGTGAAGATCTTGACTTAATGCTAACAAAGCAAGCGAGCTTTGAGCAGTTAGTGAACAGCGGTGCAATGACCTTTGAGGGCGATAAAATGGCTTTTGCGAGTTTATTGATGATGCTAGAAGAATTTCCTTTCTGGTTTAATATCGTGACGCCTTAGATAAGCGTGGCTTCTTATTTATACCAATCTGATTAAGTTTGTGATCTTGTTTTGCGAAGGAAAAACAAATGAGAATAAGGCGCTTGATAGAGCAATAGCAGGCTATTGGGATTGAAAGCAACGCAATATTCATTTCGTTTTAACCAGCAAAAGTGAGCAATAACTTTGTCGGGTTGGTATTAATTTCAAATGAGAAGCCTTTGGCACTTTGAGAGAAGCACCAAGCAATATGGCGAGATATTATCAATAAAAAGTAACAATAAAGGTAGTAGCAATGAAACAATCAACATTTGATTTTATCATCGTTGGCGCAGGGTCTGCGGGGGCAGTACTGGCCAATCGATTAGCCACCAGTGGTGAGCACAGTGTATGCGTACTAGAGGCAGGCCCCGAAGATAAGACACCAATGATTACCATTCCCGGCGCATTCTCTTACTTTATGTTTTCAAAAAAATATAACTGGAACTATAACGCTAAGCCTGTAGCGGATATCCGCGAGGGCCAACCATTATTTGTGCCGCGGGGCAAAACACTCGGTGGCAGTTCGGCAACAAACGCCATGTTATATGTACGTGGTCAAAAGGAAGACTATGATCATTGGGAAAGCTTAGGTAACCCTGGCTGGTCATTTGACGAGATCCTACCCTACTTTAAAAAAGCTGAAACCAATTCCCGTGGAGCTTGTGAGCTTCATGGCGATAGTGGGCCACTGCAGGTTACCGACCGCCCTGTGCATTACCCCATTAGCGAGGTATTTATAAAAGGAGCTGAGCAAGCTGGCTTTCAAAGAACAGATGATTTTAACGGGCACTCTCAAGAGGGGGCCGGTTATTATCAATGTACGATAAAAGGTGGACAGCGCTGTGGGGTATCTCGTGGCTATCTAAAACCCGCCCGTCAGCGTAGTAATTTAACCGTTATCACATTAGCTCAGGTCACTAGAGTAGTTATTGAAGAGGGACAAGCAACAGGGATTGAATTTGTTAAGCAGGGGAAAACACAAATAATTCACGCAAAAAAGGAAGTCTTGCTAAGCGGCGGTAGTATCAACTCTCCACAACTGTTAATGCTCTCAGGAATTGGTGATAAAACACAGCTAGATAGACATAATATTCGCTGCAAGCTTCATCTACCTGGCGTCGGCTTAAACCTGCGCGATCATGCCGATGCCTGCGTATTAGTTCACAGTAAGAAACGTGACGGATTTACCTCTTCAATCAGCGGACTATTGAGAATGCTGCCTGATACGCTAAATTATATATTTAATAAGAAAGGAAAGCTGGCTAACTCGATCTTAGAATCTGGCGCTTTTTTGAAAAGTAATCCAGACATAGCAACGCCAGATATTCAATTACACATGGTGCCGCTTTTATTTGACGACAACGGACGGGATTTAAAACTAATGCGCAATCATGGCTATTCATGTCATGTGTGCGTTTTGCGTCCCGAAAGCACAGGTAGTGTGACATTGGAATCGAGTAACCCATTAGATAAGCCAATCATTGACTTCAATTTTTTCTCCCACCCCGCAGATCAAAAAATCTTAGTCGATGGCATTAAACAAGTGCGGAAAATTTTGGCGGCACCGGCTTTTGATGAGTATCGTGGTGAAGAGTTTTATCCTGGTAGTGAGGTGCAAACCGATGAAGAGTTATTTGCCAAAGCCAAGTCACGTCTCGGCACCGTATTTCACCCCGTGGGGACTTGTAAGATGGGCAATGATGAATCCGCTGTTGTTGATCATCAACTTAAAGTTCATGGTATCAAAAACCTTCGAGTTATTGACGCTTCGATCATGCCGACTTTAATTAGTGGCAATACCAATGCACCAACAATAGCGATTGCAGAAAAAGCCGCAGATATGATTTTAGAAAGCTGTTAATGTGATCTAAATCAATGCAAAAAAAATAATTATTCAGGATAAAAATTAGATAGTTAGCTGTTATTTTAAGGGGTGCGACATAATGTCGCACTATCCTAATATTCCTTTGTTTATCTAGATGATTGACCACAAAATACTTCGTAATTAACGTTTCCAAGCGGAGTATTTATGAAATTATCACCGATCACCCTGGCACTTCTATCATGTGCTATCTTTACGGGTCCACAAGCACTTGCCGATGAGAGCTCAGATAAGGGGATTGAAGTTATTACCATATCTGCTCCTAAGCTTATAGATGCGCAAACAGCACTGGCAGAAGGCAATCTTGTATTACCTGATGTTGCTGATTGGTTAACCACCGTGCCTGGCGCCAATATTAACAAAAATGGTCCCATCACCGGCATCGCACAATATCGCGGCATGTTTGGTGATCGAGTAGCAAAAAGCATCAGTGGCCATCAAATCATTAGTGCGGGTCCAAATGCGATGGACGCACCACTGACTTATATCAACCCTATTATGGTTGATTCGGTATCGGTATATCGTGGCATTGCACCAGTTAGCGCCGGCATGGATACTATCGGTGGCGCAATCGAGGTTAACTTAAAACGCGCACAGCCAAACGGTGGAGAACTTAGCCTAAATGGCGATGTGGCGAGCAGTTACAACAGCATCAATGATGCAACCACTCTCGCCACCGATATAACAATTGCACGTGGTGATTTCGCCGCCCTTTTCTATGTCAGCGACCAACAAGGTGATGACTATGAAGATGCTAATGGCAATCTTATCAAATCGACCAAATATGATAAGCAACAGCTAGGTATTGACACACGCTATGCCAGCAACGCGTTGGAGCTTGGCCTAACATGGCACAAATCGACTACCAACGATTCAGGCACCCCTGCGCTGCCAATGGATATCGATTACATTGATTCACAGCGTTTTAATACTGATGGTCAATATCAGCAAAGCGATTGGTTAATTAAATGGCAATTTGGTTATCAAGATGCCACTCACGGTATGGATAACTACAGCCAACGTACTAACATGATGGAAATGAAGTATCGTTACAACACAGCTGAAGCTAAGACACTTGATTACAAAGTCTCTTTAAGTAACGACAACTGGTTACTTGCATTAGAAGGCTTTGATGCTAGCCATGACTCAAACATCACCAACCCAACCAACATGATGTTCAAGGTCGCTAACTTTAACGATGTCAAAGATGCGCGACATTCTATTTTGGCGCAATACTCACTTGAACAGCAGGGAAAATCACACACCATAGGTGTGCGCCTTAAACAGAATCTAAGTGATGCAGATGATGTCATGAGTTCAATGGCCATGATGAGCGATGGCGCTAAAGCACTGCAAAACGAATTTAATGCAAGTGACAGAAGCGTTACTGACATCACCGCAGACGTTGTTATCAACAGTCAGTATGAACTTAGCCAAACGCTTGAGTTTACCTATGGCCTAGGTATCAAGCAACGAGCGGCAAGCTATCAAGAGCGCTACCTATGGATGCCAATGCAGGCAACTGGTGGCTTGGCGGATGGCAAAACTTATGTTGGTAATATCAACCTAAAACCAGAAACAGCTTACCAAGTGGACTTTGGTTTAAGCTTCAACGATGACGGCTTTGCGATTTCTCCCCATGTTTATGCCCAACGCGTTGATGACTATATCCAAGGCACCTTAGCCACCGATATGCGAGTAAAAATGGTTGCAGGGATGATGGGTAGCAGCGACCCACTACAGTTCAGTAATATTGATGCGATATTATATGGCGCTGATATTAATTGGCACCTTGAACTGAACGATAACTTTAAACTCTCTGGTATCGCGAGTTACGTTAAAGGTGAACGCCAAGATAGCAAAGATGATTTATACCGCATGATGCCACTAAATACTCGTATTAACTTGTTTTACCATCAAGATAACTGGCAAACAAATCTGTCTTTACACGCCTATAATAAACAAACTGCCGTTGCCAAACTTAATAACGAAACAGCGAGTGCTGGCTACGCCGTGGTCGACTGGCAAGCCGATTACTTTATCACCAGTGGTTTAGTGGCAAAACTTGGGGTTAATAACTTGCTTGATAAGCAATACAATGCTCACCTTGGTGGCGTTAACCGTGCAAATGGTAGCGATATTGCGGTTGGTCAGCGAGTCAACGCACCGGGTAGAAACGTTTACCTAGCGCTTGATTATCAATTCTAATTGAGAGCAAAGACTGAAAACAAAAAGCCAGTATTATTTTAATGGCGCAGTGCTTGAATAAGGGATGATTAATCATCCCTTACTTTTGTAAGTGGCTGAATTAAAATGGTATTATTTTTACAAAGAAAGGGGGAATAACTAGTTCGCTGGAAATATTTATTTATAATCAATGCGTTAACACGCAGCCCCAAATTTCATTATTGGGTTCTTATATTTCGTTACTCCGTACTATTATATAATCGCATCGTATGCAATTTAAATCAATTGAAAAATTATTAATTTGTGTAACCATTATTAAATAAACCAATTGATTTGCCACAATATATTTTAAGGAAAATTCATGTATAAAAGGATGTTATATTTTGTTGGACTTGTACTATTAACTGCATGTAGCCAAGAAAACAAATACGATACAGGCTACAAAGATGGATATGCCGCAGGATACAACACTACTTGTAAAATAAGAGCAACCATTATAGAGGGTGATTGGGATAATGAATCATACTCCTCTGGCTATCATAAAGGTTATGATGCAGGTTCATTTGCCTGTAAAAATAAAGGCTAATTAATAAAAAGGAATTGATATGAAAAAATTGTTCATCACTTTAGTTATTTCTATTTTCATGCAAGGCTGCGCTACTACGTATCAAAGCAATGGATATACTGGTGGATATTCAGAAACTCAGTTAGATGAAAACGTGTTCAAGGTTTCATTTAGAGGGAACGGATTCACTAACAGCGAAAGAACTGAAGATTTCACTTTACTTAGAAGTGCTGAACTAGCAATCGCAAACGGCTACAAATATTTCGTTATAGTAAATGGCGGCACAAGTATTTCGAAAAGCACCCATATAACACCGACAACATACAATACAACAGCAAGCGTTTACGGTACTGGAAATTATGCATATGGGACTGCTACAACAACACAATATGGTGGTCAATCCTATAACGTGTCTAAACCTAGTACCTCAAACACAATAATTTGTTTCAAAGATAAGCCTAAAGATGCAATGTCATATAATGCTAATTTTATTTATAAAAATATAAGAAAAAAATATGATATTCAAAGTCCTATTGAATAGCTGAATTTAGCTTTCTTTTTGTAATTTGCATTCATCTATAAAAACTTTGGAAGGACTAAACTCTAATATTTGGTGGACACTGAACACCTGCTCAACTAATCCTATTTTTTGCGCTGGCGTTCTAGGTGTCTTGCCTCTCATTGATGTTCTCTTTAATACTTTTTCATCTGTCAAAGCATAGTTGTTATAAACCCTAAAGATTTCTATCAACATGGATACATATTTAGGGTTATATGAGCCGTAACCATTCCATACTTGGTTCTTTTTATTTTCCTTATTTTTATCTTTTGATTGGGAAGATGTAGGCACTGGCCTCTCCATCATGTTGATTCTTCTACGAAGCATTTGGAAATAGTTATCAACACCATATAACGAAGCATTATTAATAGTACTTTCGCTGTGGTTTGTTAAAAATCTAATATCGATCAAGCTATCTTTTACTACAGGGGATTCTTGCTTTATCCATTGAGGGTCATCTTCTTCGGCTTTTCTATCTCGTAGTAATGCACAAGTTAACTTATTTGACTTTATTAACTCTGAAAGAGTACGTGTCATTGACATTTCAAACCCAACATCATTATCAGCAAATAAATTTATATGTTCCGCTTCATTAAAATATTGTTTTAATATTTCCAAATGAGCCATTGTTGAATACGTTTGTTGCAGCAACAAATGCTTCGTTGGTGGTTTTAGATTTTCATCATCGTCATTTTCAATGGCTTCTTCTTGTAAGATATATTGAGGATACCTGCGCTTATGCAATGGTTTTAAGTATTCCCCGATTCTAATAAACTCTTTTTTTAGAGAATTATAATCTGAAGTGAAGTCAAAGTTTAACGTACTTGCTAATGCAAACCTTGAGCTATTATCAATCGTAGTGACATTAACAATTTTAGTTCTTCTAGCATCAGATTTGTCACTCCAGTTTGAATAGAAGTGCTGGCGATCCATGCTTAAATTTAATGTCCTATTTTTTAACTTATGCAAATTTTGTTGTAATTGGTATTGGTCAAATTGAACACACTGCTTATAAAAAAACTCTAATTTTAAATAAATAGTTTTATGATCTATGTTTAATTTATCAGAGATACGATTGATTATTCCTTTATTAACAAATTCCAAAAATAATTGATGGTTAATTTGATGATCTCGTTGACCTTTTTGTGGATTTATTTTTGATGTGAATTTTGTTTTACATGATTTACATTTAAATGTTTGTGATGATAATTCAGTAGTTAAATGAATATGACCAGTATTACTATCTATCTGATGGATTTGAGGTAAATCAGTCCTTAATTCAACTTCTCTTATGTTCTTACTATCTAACCAGTAAAGCTCTGGATGACTTAAAATTCCTTTTCCGTGGTTACTACAAGGAGGCAATAGCTTATTTATTTCTATGACTTTACGGTTAACAGTCTTTTGAATTTTTTTGTATCTTCGACCATCAGGAATGCCTTTTCGAGTATTTTGCTCTAAACCTGAATTTAAACACGATGGCTCAATAAATTTAGCATTAGATTTCAATCTATTTGATTCTTGCACCAATGCCTTGTTACTAATCAACATAGACGATGCCCCACAAACGGTACAGACTAGAGACATTCTTTTAATTTTATTATATGACTTAGCTTGGATTTTATAGCCACCACTTATTTTGACATAGTTACCATTCTTATTTTTCTTTGAATGTTGCGGTGGTATACCATAGTTTGCACAACTGGTGTTTTTACAAAAATTGACCTGAACACCTTTGTAAGCTCTTGGAAATGAGAACTTTTCAGGTTTATTTCTTTTTGTTTCTTTTGAGTGGGGGAGAGATGTTATTACACCATCTGGATTTTTGTTTATAGCTATTAAAAGGTCGGCTGTTATTTGTGCGTCAATTAATGCGCCATGAACTTTCCTTTTAGTTGTATCAATACAGTAAATTCTACAAGCACTATCTAAATTTATTGTTCTACCAAGTTTGCTTGTCACATAATCCATCAAACAAGTAGATGTGTAATCTAAAGAAAATTTAACAGGTGACTTTGCCAAAAACGCTTCGTGATCTAAAAACTTTAAATCAAAATCTTTGTTGTAAAAAAATAGTTCACAATCACCAATAAACTTCACTATTTCATCTAAGCAATCTTTGAATAATGGTTTATCAATAAGAAAGTCATCTTTTATCTGATGGATACGGAAGGCTGGCTTGGTACTTCTTTTACCTTGGGGGCATAAGTAAGTTTGAAATGAGTTACCAGTAACAACATTGTCGATAACTTCCACCAAAGCAATTTCAATAACACGATGCTTCCCTGTTAGGGGATCAGTACCAGTTGTTTCAGTATCAATTACTATTTGCCTTACCATAATAAACTCACTTATTATAAGTACTTAGGGTAATTATATTATAGTATAACATTAGCGCTTTTGCGAAGGCATGTTAATCTGTTGTTTATAAAGCAAAAAAGCCAGAAAACATATAGTTTAACTGGCTTTTTTGTTCGTTTCCGTTGGGCTGTGGCGATATACAGCTATAAAATCATCCCTTGTTTAAGCACTGCGCCATTATTTTAATACTGGCTTTTTTTGTAGCTTGCGCTGGAGTGTACGGCGATGCATACCCAGCTGACGAGCAGTGGCTGAAACATTCCCCTCATTGACATTAAGTACCTGCTGAATATGCTCCCATTCAACCCGCTCTGGCGACATCGTGTCTTGGGCTAACTCTACCACTTCCTCACTAGCCCCCTGCCCCGTAAGTGCTCGTAGAATCATTTGAGTATCAGCTGGCTTAGCCAGATAGTCGTCAGCGCCAAGGCGCATCGCTTCAACAGCTGTTGCAATGCTTGCATACCCTGTCAGTAATACCATACGAACATTGGGCAGTGCCGCGCGAATCGGCTTAATTAGCGTTAGGCCATTGTCTGTAGCCAACTTCATATCGAGTAAAATATGGCTTGGCTTAATTTGGTGGCATAAGTGTAATACTTGGTCAGCCTGGTTAACTGATGTACAAGTAAAGCCCTGCTTGGTCAAACGTCGTTCAAGTGTTTGTGCAAACGGCAGATCATCTTCAACAATTAATAGCTTCATCTATTTAATTCACCTTCAATGGTAGGGAGACGTGGGCAATAGCGCCTTGCTCTTGATGGTTTACTAATCTTAAGTCACCACCTAAACGCTCTAACGTGGTATTAGACAATAACATCGCCATGCCTAAACCACTGTCACTTTTGACCAATTGCTCGCCCAACCGGCCACTGTTTGGATTTAGTCCGCTGCCAAAGTCTCTAATTTCTAGAAACAGCTTAGCATTCTCAACCTTGACCAACATGGTGAGTTTATCAGCACCTGTTTTTAGGTTTGACTTAATACCATTTTGCACCAGATTTAATAGTGCCGGAAGTAACATCGCATCAGAGACTAATTCAAGCTGCATATCCTGTTCACTGGTTTTAAGATTAACCTCTAACTTGGTTTGCACAAACTGTAGCGCTACAGCATCCGTTATCTCATCGACTAATTCATTAACACTAATAAGCTCTTTCTTATTCTCACGAATAGAAGTTGCTAACGTCCTAAAATAGCCAAGTTGATTTGCACATTGTGACAGCGGCTGCGCCATCGCTCGAACCGCGACATCATCTGGGTAATCTTCACTTAATTCATCAAACAGCAACTGAAGGTTGCTAAGTGGTGTTGCCAATTGATGAGTAACCTGAGCAGATGCTACTCCAAGTGCTAGTAACTGCTCGCTTCGTAGTTGCTCTTCACGCTGCAGGGATATCGCGCGCTCGCGATTGGTGATAAGTTTAGCCATCGCGCCTACCACAATAGTCACCACAATAACTGACAGCAAGAAATTAGCCCACATGCCAATAAAATGATTGCTCATGTCCATCTGATGCATCGTATGTTCGGGCATATTTAACAACAATAGACTATAAGCTACAACAGCACTCGATGAGATGATTATCAGCAGTTTAGCTGGCAAACTAACCGCGGCTATAACAATGGGCAATAGCAACAACGAAACAAAAGCGTTGGTAGCACCACCGCTTAATGACATAAGTACAGTCAAAAAGAATACATCAGCCAGTACTTGGCATAATATTGCGATATTACCTGCCTGGCGCTGCTTAAAGAAAATAATACTGGCAACATGAAATAACAGCTCAACGCCAATGACTGCTAATAAAGGCATTAGTGCTATTTTTAACGACATTAAAAAATAGACACCCAACACAGTTAACAGCTGCACGGCGATTGCCACACTTCGCAACACAAATAGTCGCTGAATAACCGACATATCTTTTACATGTGAATAGGTCACGCTAATATCCTAATTAATTTTTTCCTGATTGTATCAAAGTGTTAGGGGTTTAGCGCAAGGATATTAGCGAGTGGATTAATCTGGATCAAGATGAACGTGGCACATAGCAGCAAACAACTCACTGAAACTGTTTTTATTTGTTTCTTCGACTTCACCAGCGTTATTCTTATCTAAGCCAGTCTAATCGAGGGTCACTCGTTGAGAGCGTATTCAAGCCACAGTCCAGAAAATTATTGAACAGGAATACTCATTATTTAGGAGGACTCTCAAAATGGAACTGTCGGTGTTTTTCGTTGAGGAGCTTGGATTAGGTTAATAATAAGCAAGGTTGATGGGCTAAATTGGAATTTAAGCTAGGGCAAAACAAAAAAGCAGCGCTAGTGCGCTGCTCTTAATATCGTGAGTAATTAACTAAATTGCCATTAAATGACCACGAAGTTCGCTAAAGTCAGCTTGGATATCTTTAGATAAAATATCTTTATCTGCAACGTCTGCTAATGCTTTTGGCAAAGTGATATGAATATCAAGAATTTCTTCTACGCTATCTTGGAACTTAGACGGATGCGCAGTACATAGGAAGACACCAGTTTCGTCATCGGCTAAATCATTTTGCAACGCAAATGATGCAATCGCACCATGTGGTTCACATAGATAGTTATCATGCTCGTAAAGCGCTTTAAGACCAACAACCGTTTGCTCTTCATCAACCTTAACACCACTAATAAGCGATTTAGACCAGAACTGTGTTTTAAGCAGTTCTTCTATACGTGGCCAGTTGTTTGGCGCTGAAACATCCATCGCATTTGAGCGGGTCGCAATAGTCTTAATTGGCGTCCACTCACCAGTGTCCAGGTAACGTGGTACGGTGTCGTTTAAGTTCGTCGCAGCGATAAAGCGCTTAATAGGTAAGCCCATCGCTTTAGCCAACATCCCCGCAGTTAAATCGCCAAAATTACCACTTGGCACACTAAACACAACGTTTTTACGTTCATCCTTTGGCAACTTAGCGAACGCTTCAAAGTAATAACAAATTTGTGCTAATAGACGTGCAATATTGATAGAGTTAGCAGAGTTTAAGCCAATCGCGCCTTTAAGTTCTAAATCATCAAAAGCATCTTTTACCAATTGCTGACAATCATCAAAGCGACCTTCAACGGCGTAAGTGTGGATATTGTTGCCTAAGGTACAAAATAACTTCTCTTGAAGCACACTAATTTTACCCTTTGGATAAAGCACTGCCACATCAATATTATCTAAACCGTAGAAGGCATGCGCTACAGCAGCACCAGTATCACCTGATGTTGCTGTTAAAATAGTTGCTTTCTCACCATTGCTTACCTGATTTAAACATTGTGCTAAAAAGCGGGCTCCAAAATCTTTAAACGCCAGCGTTGGACCATGAGTTAATTCAAGGGCATAAACCCCATCTTTCACTCTTTCCACGGCAAGTGGAAAGTTAAATGCATTGCGCACCATCGTTTCAACTACGTCACTACCAAGCTCTTCACCTAAGAATGCATCAAGAATATCAACGCTACGGCTAACAAAATCTTTTTCTAGTAGCTCGTCAATATTACCTAGGGTTGGGATGGAGGTTGGAAAAAATAGTCCTTGGTTATCGCCTAAGCCTAATTTTACCGCTTGAGCAAAAGTTACACGTTGCTCGTTCTTTTTTAAGTTATACAGTTCCACGTTACGCCTCCCTACGGGCACCTTGGGTATCTAATTTACAGATGTGGCTAAAACCATCATCGTTTTGCAGATAATTTTGTTGTAAATAAAGTTCTAATTCTTTTGCTTTGGCCAAGCTGTCTGTGACAGCAAAAAGAGTCGGCCCACTGCCACTAATGCCACTGGCCATTGCGCCTAGCTCAAGCATTGCCGCTTTGTTTTGTTCAAATTTTGGAATAATTGGTGCCCGCACAGGCTCTGCAATCACATCCACTAACAGCGCAGCAGCCAAGTTGCTATCACCGCGATGACTAGCATCAATAAATGCTGCCAAATTGCGACCAAAGGTTAATGCTGTTTTTAAATCTACTTCGGTTGGCATTAACGCACGCGCTTCTGCCGTTGGCACCTTGGCCCCCGAATATGCTAATACCCAATACCAATTATCAAAACTTGGAATGGTAGAGCACAATGTCTCTTGATGCTCTACCATTAATTGTAGTCCACCAAAGTAACTCGGCGCGACATTATCATAATGCACGCTACCACTAATTTGCCCTTCTAACTGACCCATTAGTAATAACATTTCGCTCTTAGTTAGCGCATTATCGTAAAATTCATTTAGGCCATAAAGCGCGGCAACCACTGAGGCAGCACTAGAGCCTAAACCACTACCGACCGGTAGCTCTTTTTCAAGCACTAGCTTAACACCTTGATAGGCTATGCCTTTCTCAGTTAGGCATTTTCGATACTCAACAGCACAATCATACAAAATATTTTTTTTCGGGTCAGACGGTAACTTATGGGCAAATGAGCCAATAGTACTCACTTCAACACCCTGCTTGAGTTCGCTCAGGGTAACAAAATCCCCTAGTAACGTGCCATCAATCGGCGCTACTGCGCCGCCAAGTAAATCAAAACCAACACTGACATTACCCATCGATGCTGGTGCAAACACACGGATGCTCATGGTTAAACCTCACGCTGCCAAGCTAACGTACGTAGCATATCGGCAAATACACCCGCAGCCGTTACCGCATTACCCGCACCATAACCACGTAACACAAATGGAATTGGTTGGTAGTAACGAGAATAGAAAGCTAAGGCATTTTCGCCGCCTTTAACCCCATACAACGGCTCATCACTAGCAACTTCTTGTATTTGCACTTTACACACACGGTTGTCTTCTTCACCTTCAATAATACCAACATAACGCAGTACTTTGCCTTCGCTTGCGGCTTTTTCTATGCGTGCGGCAATTGCCGCATCAGCTTTTGGCAAGTTCGCCATAAACTCATCAATTGAACCTGACGCGTCAAAATCATCTGGCAATACAGAGTCAACTTGAATATCTTCCAGCTCTAATTCCATACCGGTTTCACGGGCAAGGATTAGCACTTTTCGCGCCACATCCATTCCGCTTAAATCATCACGCGGATCAGGCTCGGTAAAACACTTCTCCTTGGCAATTGCTGTTGCTTGTGACAAGGTCATGCCTTCATCCAGCTGACCAAAGATGTAGGATAGAGAACCTGATAACACACCGCTAAATGAGGCTAGCTCATCACCAGCGCTTAGTAGATTTTGTAGATTATCGATAACAGGCAGACCTGCACCAACTGTTGTCTCATAAAGGAAACGGCGGCGCTTAACCAACGCTGCTTTGCGTAGCTCTTTATAATAATCTTGCGATGCGGTATTGGCTTTTTTGTTTGGTGTTACCACATGGAAGCCATTTTCAAGTAAAGCAACGTACTGGTCAGCAATAGTTTGGCTGCTTGTACAATCGACCACTAGTGGGTTAAGTAGGTGATTCTCTCGAGCAAAACTAATTAGGCGATTAACATCATAGCCTTGTTCTGTTGCGTTAAGTTGTTCTTGCCAAGATGATGTATCAATCCCCTCGGTCGTTAGCAACATTTGACGAGAGTTCGCGAGGCCACATACACGTATCGCAATGTTCTTCTTCGCTAAATAAGCCTTTTGGTTATGCACTTGATTCAGCAACTCTTGACCTACGTTACCACAACCCACTAAGAATAAGTCGATGTATTGTAGTGAATTAAAGAATCGCTGATGACAGGCTTTAATTGCACGAGGACAACGATGGAGGTCAATGACAGCAGAGATTGAACGCTCAGACGAGCCTTGGGCAATCGCCACCACATTAACGCGTGCCTGTGATAATGCCTGGAAGAATTTAGCTGATACGCCCTGAACTGTTTTCATGCGGTCGCCAATTAGTGAGATAATTGCTAATTGATGACGAATCTCAAGTGGTTCTAGTAAATCATTGCGCAATTCAAGTTCAAATTCTGCTTCAAGCGCAGATTTAACTAATAGATGGTCAGCTGATGGCACACAGAAACTAATACTGTATTCGCTCGAAGACTGTGTGATTAAGCTTATTGAAACACCGGTTAAAGAAATTGCTTCAAAGATACGTGAGGCCATACCGACCATACCTTTCATGCCTGGGCCTGAAACGCTAACCATTGACATATCATCAAGGTTTGAAATCGCTTTTACTTGATTTTCATCATCTTGGCGCTCTGCTGAGACTAATGAACCGGGCGCATCTGGGTTAAAGCTATTTTTTATTAGGCAAGGGATATGATATTGCGCAATTGGCACGATAGTCTTTGGATGAAGTACTTTAGCGCCAAAATAAGACAATTCCATTGCTTCTTGATAACTCAACTGATTGATTAACTGCGCGTCTTTAACCAGGCGAGGATCGGCATTATAAACACCATCAACGTCGGTCCAAATCTCACAGCAGTCAGCGCGCAAAGCGGCAGCTAAACAAGCCGCTGAATAATCAGAGCCATTACGACCTAAGGTCACAATTTCACCCGCATCATTAACAGCGGTAAAACCTGGCATTAACCAAACGCGTGCTGTTGACAGATCTTTAGCATCCATTGTTGCGCGAGCCGCTTCAATGTCGACCTGAGCTTCTAAGTAGTTCGAATCAGCATGCATGAAGTCTTTTGGCTCAAGTGTATTTACGTTAACACCGCGGGCACTTAGTAGCTGGGTCATAATTGCAATAGATAAGCGCTCGCCAACCACGAGAAGTTGTGCACGAATATTGTCTGGGCATTGCGCTAATAGCTTAACGCCGTTTAGCGTACGAGTAAGTAAGTCTGATTCGACTTGCCACACAGCATTCACTTTATCGGCATCAAACCCGTTGTATTTCGCACTTAAACCGCTAACGATAGCATCGAAAGTACTTTTAACGCGAGTAAGTGCATCATTGTCACATTGGCCGTCAGAATTGCAGTCTACCGCCTCAACGATATTGTTGGTGGTTTTACCCGGTGCTGATAGCACAACCGCTAATTGATCTTTATTACAACGTTCAACCAAAATGTCGGCAACGCGCTCTACTCTCTCTAAATCGGCTAAACTTGAACCGCCAAACTTCATTACGCGCATGTTATCTCTCCCAAGACTTTGCTCTTTGGTCACTTAATCAACTCAAGTGCTATAAATAGTAACTAATCATCAGGACTAATAATCTTTGTCGAAGTCCTGAACAAAAAAGCCCGCGTCGGTTAGGGCGCGGGCTTTGCTAATTTCGTTTTTTTAGAAACGCATTCACCCAATCCGCCGGATAATAATACCGGTGGTAATAATGATGTGGGTGGTAAGATTGCGTAGCATATCGTTCCGGTGCGTTATCTAAAAGAATGGCTATAGCATGGACATTAAATGCCACAGTGTCAATCACATTTTATTAACATTTTTTGCGACTTTAGTCTAAATGGAAATAATAATGTAACAGTTAAATCATTTTTTTGATTAATGCCGCCACAAAACAATCTAAATTGAACACCTACTACCGCTATCGGCAATAAAAAAGATGAAACTGGAGCAAATTCAGGTAAACTTAGGCAAATTTTATTTTTGGAAAAAACCATGCAAATCGAAAAAGATATCGTAGTAAGTGTTCATTATCGTTTAACTGATGACAAGCAACAAGAAATTGAAAACTCATTTGGTGATGTGCCAATGAATTACTTGCATGGTCACAACACCATGATCCCTGGCCTTGAAGCGGCATTAGAAGGCAAGCAAGCGGGCGACCAACTTAAAGTAACAATCACTCCTGAAGATGGTTACGGTCCATACAATGACAACCTAAAGCAGGAAGTACCAGCCGAAGCATTTGCTGGCTTAGATCCTAAAGCTGGTATGCAGTTTACTGCTGACACCGATCAAGGCCCATTGCCTGTAACGGTTATCGAAGTAACTGAAGAAACTGTTACCGTTGACGGCAATCACCCATTTGCAGGTCAGACGCTACATTTTGATGTTGAAGTTGTTGAATTACGCGATGCAACACCAACTGAGTTAGAGCATGGTCACCTGCACGGCGAAGGCGGTTGTGGTCACGACCACGCTGAAGGCGAAAGCTGCGGCAGCCACTAATCTCTATCAGCTGCAACATAAAAGGGTTAGCCATTGGCTAACCCTTTTTTATTTTATACCGCCTTTATTAATCATATGACCTACTTTAGCCAGGACCAACGAATTATACCAATCAGACTAAGTTCCTCCCGTAGGGCGGGTTTGAAATTACTTTATCTGATTGGTATTAATATCCGCCTTTAGGAGGGAAGTTGGCCATGATATCAGCGACAACATTGTCAATTCGTTCTTGTCGCTGCGCTGGCGAGGCCTTTCGTTGTACTCTCGACTCTTTTGCACCACGCCAGATTAATTCTTTATCTGGGTTAATGAAATCCACTACCAGTGCTCCCGCTTTATATTGACGCTCAAGATTATTGAGATTCATATGGAAGCCAAGGTGAGAGTGATGAAAGCCTGAGCCAAAGCTCCAGTAGTAAGGGTGAGTATTGCTTAAATCGCGCTCACGTTTAGTTACAACCGAGGTGTGATAATTGACAAGAACATCAGCGCTATCTGGTGCAACCTTCTGCAAGCCTTTTGCTAACAACTGCTGGTCTATTGCCCGAGTAATACGCTTTTGGTTAATCTCACTTTGATAGAACTCTTTTGACTCAACACTCTGTTTGTCACTAATAATCCAAGCGTAAGTCTTTATTTTAGAAAAGTTAACGCTCTGATCGTAGTCGTAATTCGGTGTGGATTTACACCCACTCAATAATGCCCCGACTAGCAGGAGAGCACTTAGCTTGATGTTCATAACGGTTACCTTTAACCAAAAGATACTTAATTAAACAATAGGATAACTTAACTGGCGCTGTATATCGACTATCGCTGGGTATCGGCCAATAAATCCTTTATCTATGTCATCTTCAAAAGGCTTTTTATGTAAGTGTGCCCTTTCGCCATATTGTTTTACTAACCAGCGTTCAATATAGCTAATTGACGGATAGAGCATTGGCGTAAAGTTATGGGTATTTTTCACCAATAGCTGACAATGATGAATAGGCTCACCGGTTTCTTCATCCCACTGAGCTTCATGTTGAGAATTGGCAACCCGCAACAGAGATAAAAAACCTATCCCGTGGCCATGAATACTATTAAATGTTGGCGCGACAATATTAGCGCCTTGGCAAGTTAAAAATGAAACAGATTTATCGGTGACTTGCAGAACATTTTTGATGTGAATACGTGAATGACCAGTCAGGCGCAGCACTTTAGTAACCAGTGCAATCCAGTCACGAGGATGAAATTGTTGATGCATGTTACGCTCCTACAACTTATACCATACATAGAGCATAGCACTAAACTCTTGAGTCAACGACAATTATTCACTGTGTTGCTCAAACCACCTTATGACGTGGGGCCATAATACTTGCGATTTCCGGCTAAAAAACTTCATGTGCCCTATTTCTTTTAAGCCGTATTGCGTCGGGCAAAGAGACAAAGTTGTCGCGACAGTTTTTTGATAAACAGAGATCATGTCAGCAACATTTGATTCGTTAGCGATATCGTCATCAACGGCATGTACCCACATCGAGGGAAGTGTCAATTCATCATAATAGTGTTTAAGCACACTACGGCCAAATGCTGTTTTGACATACCCCTGGCCATTACACCATTGGCGCCACTGTGCAGCTGCTTGCTTAGGAAGCGGCTCCCCCATGCCGAATAACTGCGACTTGGTATGCCCGGCAATAAAGTTACTTAAGGGGATAAACACATTCATGAAAAAGTGCGCTTTAGCAAAATATGGCATCTTCATATTTCTCAGGCTGCCCGACGAACAAGCGACATTGTACATTGAGTTTAACTGATGAGAATTATGCATTAAGCCAACCAGTTGACCACCAGCACTGTGCCCCACGAGGTGATAAGAAGTATTGGGAAATGTTGCCTGCAAATAACTAAGAACGCCTGGTAAATCCTGTTCTCCCCAACATTGTAATGAAGCATTGCTTTTACTAATGTTGCCCGTTAACGATTGGCCAATGCCACGGTTGTCAAACGTAATAACGCCATAACCTTGCTGAGCTAGGTAACTGGCAAAAGCACTATAAAACTGTCTTTTTATGCCCGTCGCTGGAGCCATCATTACAGCGCCTTTAAGCGGTTGGTTTGGCGTGAACAAGGTGCCCTTAATGGCATGACCATCTTGACAAGTCACCGTAATATCGGCACTAGAGAACAAATTCATCAATTAAAGCTCGAACAGTAAAATTAGAGCTTTTATACTACACAAGGTCTAACTGGTGTCAACCAAGTAAATTGTATGGCCAGTAACCTTTGCTAAGCCATTTTGACAGCATCATAGATCAGCACTACAAGCTCAGGAAAGCATTCGTTTTCGTTTTTAATCTACTCGATACGATGGTTTTAAAAATGATTTAGTTATTGCCTGCACATCGCTACATGAGGAATATCGTCTTCAAGATACATTGCAGATACCGTTACAAAACCATGTTTTTGATAATAAGATTGAAGGTGCTGCTGTGCCGAAATCTTTATCCCTATACTCGGCCAGTTATTTTGACAGCACACCAAGCACTGCTCAATTAATCCATCACCTAGCTTAATGCCCCGCGCTGATTTTGCAACGATCACACGACCAATGCTCACCTGACTAGGATAAGATACATCGGGCGCTAATATTCTCGCATAAGCGATCAACTCACCATCCCGAACCCCCATCACATGTTGCGTTTCCGCGTGTGTATCTTTTCCATCCAAGTCTTGGTAATAGCAGGTTTGCTCTACCACAAACACTTCAACTCGCAATTGCAGCAATTGATAAAGTTGCGTTGTTGAAAGCTGTGAAAATGTTAATGATTGCCATTGAATATTGTGCATAACAGTTACGTCAATTGTGTCATATTGGCTAGATGATAACTGGACAGTACAACGGGGTCTAGTAAATTGTAATACCAAGAAAACGACGATTATTTGTGAGGCTATTCAAGATTTAACAATTTTTTTAAGCTTAAGCCAGACTTACGCATAATAAATGACTAAGATGAGTTCGCATCAAAACAATTTTGATTGCTAATCCACGGGCTTAGAGGCATCATCTACGCCGGCTGCACGCAAATAATAACAAGAACGCACAAGGATAAATAAATGAATGCTTTAATGGGTTTAGTTGGTATTGTTACCCTCTTAGGTATAGCTGTTTTACTATCAGAAAATCGCAAGGCAATTAACTTAAGAACGGTTATCTTGGCCTTTGCTATCCAAGCAAGCCTTGGCGCTTTTGTGTTATATATACCCGCAGGCCAAAGCGTGCTTTCCAGCATTGCCGGTGGCGTACAAGCGATAATAGATAGCGCACAAGCCGGACTTGATTTCTTATTTGGTGGTCTAGTATCAGATGACATGTTTAAAGTCTTTGGCGGTGGCGGTTTTGTTTTTGCGCTTCGCGTATTGCCTATCATCATATTCTTTTCAGCCTTTATCGCCGTGCTCTACTATTTGGGCATTATGCAAAAAGTCATTAATGTTGTTGGGGGCCTGCTACAAAAAGCCCTTGGCACCTCAAAAACTGAATCTCTATCAGCAACAGCCAATGTGTTTGTTGGGCAAACAGAAGCGCCTTTAATTGTACGACCTTATATTGCTGGCATGACCCGTTCAGAGTTGTTTGCCGTTATGGTTGGTGGACTAGCCTCTGTTGCAGGTTCGGTATTAGCCGGCTATGCAAGTTTAGGTGTAGAGTTAAAGTACCTCGTAGCAGCCTCATTTATGGCGGCACCAGGTGGCTTGCTAATGGCTAAGCTTATCGTGCCTGAAACTGATAAAGTGACCAACGCCGTTGAAGAAATTGAAGAAGAAGATAAGCCAGCAAATGTTATCGATGCGGCCGCTACCGGGGCATCATCGGGTATGCATTTGGCACTTAATGTCGGAGCAATGTTACTAGCATTTATTGGCTTAATTGCACTGTTAAATAGCATGGTTGGCTATATTGCATCATTGCTTGGTTATGATGGTATAACCATTCAATTGTTACTCGGTTACACTTTCTCGCCGCTGGCGTTTCTTATTGGAATACCTTGGAACGAAGCCATCACCGCTGGTAGCTTTATCGGCCAAAAGCTCGTTGTTAATGAGTTTGTAGCCTATATCGACTTTATTAATGTTAAAGATACATTGTCACCTCATACTCAAGCTATTGTCACGTTTGCCTTGTGTGGATTCGCCAATTTGTCTTCAATAGCAATCTTACTTGGCGGCTTAGGCGCGATGGCACCAAGCCGTCGACAAGAAATCGCAACACTAGGATTAAAAGCCGTTGCTGCAGGTAGCTTATCGAATTTAATGAGTGCCACAATTGCCGGCTTGTTTTTGTCTCTTTAAACAAGTGCTAATCATAGGTGTAGCCTCGCTACACCTTTATTCCCTCAATATTATAAATCAATCGTAAAAGCTAATACCAATCAGATAAAGTAATTTCCCACTCAGCGGGAGTTAAAATGGCTTTAGACAAGGAAGATGAATGATGGCTACGTTATTTATTTACTATGTAGAATAGCTACATACGAAAATAAATGCCTTGCCATAATCCGTTTATCTACACTACAAAATAGGTCGCTTTATTAATGTAATTGGTATAATTAACGGTTGAATAATGTCTGTAATACCATTAAATTTATAACAAAATTTTCTATCGATTCCCTGCGTACCGCTTACATTAAGTAGGTGACCTGTTTTTATAGCGGAAATAATTAATGCGGCTAATATAAATTCAACCTCGTATTAATCATGTATATGTATTATTCAGGCGGATACACTACGCCAAGGGACAGTAAACAAAAACGAATGGGCCGTTTTGACATTCTCCGTTCAAAGAAGCATTGGTTAGGCAATCAAAGCGACAGGGTACTTAAGGAATAAGAAACTCCGATGATTAATGGATATAATGCATTTGGTATGAATCATGAAGTTTAAGGTTTTTGGGGTATTGATTTGTTTCGTTACCAGTTTTTTTGCGATTAATTTTTGGTCCCAGGTATCATTTGATATTATTCAAAAGGAACACCGTTCGCTATTACAGCAACTAACCATTAAGCGCGCGATTCAAATAGAGCAGAACTTAGAGCAAGCAACACTGAGTCACCAATGGTTTGCTTATGAGCTAGCTAAGCCTCAAGACAACAAAACTGATGCGCAACTTTTGCCTCTGGCCCACTACGTTGTTGAAAATTATCCCGAAATTACCCAAATCGCAATCTCACCTAACAATATCACGACACTGACGGTTCCTCACCGTGCGCAACTGATTGGCAATACAGTGAACCGCCCATCAGCGCTTACAGCTCCTAACGATGCACCAACGTATTTTTATGATACGCCGTATAATTATCAAGGTAAAAGCGTCTTTATCAAGCACCTTCCAATTATCATAAATGACGTAATGTGGGGTTATATCTCATACACGCTGGATCTCAACCGAGTGTTTGCAAAAAATCACCTAAATGACCTCAATTCACAGCCGTTTGCCTATCAATTGGTTCATAGCAACAGGTACAACAGAGAGACAATTTTAATTAAGTCAAAACAGCCATTAGATCAGCAAATATATCAGGCAAGCATTAACCTGCCCAACGCCAATCTGTTGCTAAAAATGAGTTCTATAACAAAGTCTTATAATTCAACGATGATAATGAACATTGTCTTTAGCATCGCTATTGCCTCGATATTTACCTTTGTTTGTTACCTAGGCTTGACCGAGCCCAATCGATTACGCAAACGTCTAAAGAAAGCACAGCAACAATTAGCCAACCTAAACATAATTACAAATAGCATTGTTAACAATGTTAGTGATGAAGTTCTTGTTAGCGATCCAAATGGCAAAGTTTTTATTCATAATAAAAAAGCGATTGATAATGCGCATATGCCGATGAATATTATCTTTGCTAATGAACATAATGTAGAAACAACCCCCTTATTTGAACGAGATGGAAAAACGCCTATTGAGCCTACTCAACACCCGATTAACCGCGCACTGTTTAATAGAGAGTCAGTCTCAGAAAGTGTTGTACTGGTATCTGAAGGGAACAAAACTAAACATTTTAATTTAAACAGTCTTGTCATTAAAAATGAGCAAAACATGATAGGTGCCCTATGCATCAGTCATGAACTAAAGGATGAGACAACGTCATTTATTGGAGAGCTATCTCGCAGTACGATACTGGAAATGCTAGAACGAGAAAAGCCGTTAATTGAGGTTTTTGAATATGCGATTCAACACGTTCAAGCCATTGTGCCGGGTGTCATCGTGGCAATTTCCCTGGCAGACACTAATAAGCAGAAAATCCATACGGTATATGCGACTGACTTACCAAGTTTCTATCGCCAGCATATCACTGGCAGCGAAATCAACGAACGCACAATGTCTAGCAATAGTGCAATCAGCCGAAACAAAATGATTATTGTTGAAGACATCAATCTTCACCCTTATTGGATTGACGATAAGCAGGCAGCCAGCCAGGCAGGGTATAGAGCCTGTTGGTCACAGCCGATTAGAAATATTAACAATGAAGCCATTGGTTCCGTTGATTTTTATAGCGCAAACATTCTATCAGCAAAACCCGCGACAATTGTTACGCTTAAAGAGACGGCACATTTAGTAGAATTGGCGTTGGAGCGCCATAAAGACATTTATCGCTTAAACCGCATCTCATTAGCAGTACAATATGCCAGCAATATTATCGTAATAACTGACGCGCTAGGGGTTGTTGAATACGTCAATCCCAAATTTATTGAAGTTAGTCAATTCCACTCCGAGGAAGTTATAGGGACCGTTTTTCCTCTATTTGATAAAAAGCAGAGCACCAGCACGCTTAACCAACAAATTGCCGCGGCCTTGTCTTGTGCAGAGGCTTGGGGCGGGAATATATCAAGTATGACCAAGTCAGGTCAGAAATTTACCTCGTTCGCCACAATAACCCCGATTCTAGATGACGATGAGCAGCTGCGCCAAATTGTCATTTGCCAAGACAAAATCTCTTACCTAACAGATACTCAAAGTCACGATGCAACGACAGGTTATCAACTACGCTAGCCTAAGCGCGAGTGCTTGCGCTTGTTCCGCGGTGTGCTTATAACCAGTGCGCTATTGCAACACCAATACTGATGGTGTTGTTCTGCAGGTTATAATCAATCAAACTTTCACCATAACCACCGGTAAACTGGATATAGCCAAGCACCCTGTCATTCCACGGTAATGGGTGACTATAATCAAGGCTTACCCCTTGATGAGAGTCACCAGAGAACAAGTTCCGGATGGCTAACGATACCTGATGGCGCTGGTGTTTATAGGCTAATATTACCTCTCCATGCCCCATGTATTCAGTTAGATCAGGATTGTCATCATCATCTAGAGACTCTCGTAGCCTCCGCCATGTGCGAAGCTCTACCGCGAGCGTACGTTCATTTGACCATTCACGGTGTACAGCAGCACTTAATACCATGCGATTCCAACTGCGTGAGAAATCACCGCTACGACCATTAGATTGATGGTTTATCCCAAACGAAATTTTATCTAGTCGCCAGCCTTGATAATTCAAGTGCAAGAATCGCCTTTCAAACCACGCTTCAGGTTCATAATTACTCTCGCGAAATGGTGATGAATTATCAGTATTGTACAACTGCCAAAAGGATTGCTGAGTGTAGGCGAACCAGAAATCAACGCCGCTGCCAAATAAATCATCAGCAACGGCATGTTTAAAGCTAAATTGGAATTTCCCTTCAGTGTTGTCAGCGATGATCCCGTCGGGCATACTTTGGCTAGATTGCTCAGCCCGCATCGCATTGTGTGACATCAGCATAAAGTAGTTCGGTTTATACGCGATGAGACTGGCACTAAATAACGGTTGCTTGTCAAGGCGCATAGCGTGGCAGGCTTTAATATCTTCTTTTTTCTCTAACAGTTCACATTCGCTTGCTAGCGAAAATAGACTAAACAAACCGCCCACAATAACAACTAGCGATCTTAATAACGTTCCCAAAACTACAACTCCCAAAAATTTTCTCGCATTATAGCAATTTATTGTGATTAGCACTTGAAATTGTTTTTTATGGACATATTATGTCTACAGTATTAAATATTTTATATCTAGGTAAATAAATGAAAAGAATCGGCTTGTTTTTAATCACCAATATTGCGGTGATGATTGTGCTTAGCATCGTGTTAAGCATTATTTTTAGTGTCTTTAACCTTGATCGCTCAAGCATGGGTGGTTTATTAGTATTAGCTGCAGTATTTGGTTTTGGCGGCTCATTTATTTCACTCCTGATGTCTAAGTGGATGGCTAAGAAATCAACCGGCGCTGTGGTTATCGAATCACCACGTAATGCAACCGAACAATGGCTACTCGCTACAGTAAAAGAGCAATCAGCGAAGGCAGGATTAAAGATGCCGGAAGTTGCTATTTACCAATCACCGGATATGAACGCGTTCGCCACCGGTGCAAGCCGTAATAATGCGTTAGTTGCTGTTAGTAGCGGCTTACTGGAACAGATGTCACAGGATGAAGTCGAAGCGGTGCTAGCCCATGAGGTAAGCCACGTCGCTAATGGGGACATGATCACCCTGACCTTAATTCAAGGTATCGTCAATACTTTCGTGATCTTCGCTGCCCGCCTGATAGCAGGTGCGATCGACAGCGCAACTAAAGACGAAGACGGTGAAGGTGGCTTAGGAACATTTGCCTACTTCGGTGTTGTGATCGCACTTGAAATTGTCTTTGGTATGTTAGCTAGCCTGATTGTCGCTTACTTCTCACGCCAACGTGAATATCGCGCTGATGCAGGAGCAGCAAAGCTAACGTCACCAGCTAAGATGAAAGCGGCGCTAGAGCGTTTAAGCCGTGGCAGTGAGAGTCAAATGGAATCAACTATGATGGCGTTTGGTATTAATGGTAAACGCTCACTTGCGGCGCTTTCAGCAAGCCACCCGCCAATCGAAAAACGTATCCAAGCGCTAAACGAATTATAATACCAGTCCGATAACGTAGTTTCCCACTTTGCGTGGGAACAAACTTAATCAAATTGGTATCATTAGCATTTACTAGCAAATTAAGTCAAAGCCCACTAGCTCAACGTGGGCTTTTTTGTCATAGTACGCTTAACGTAACTAACGATACCGACTATGCGCCGTCCTTCACACACACTGCTTAATGTATACTGGGCCATCATCTCGCTAATGTTAATTATCGGTGTTAGCCAGCCGATGTTCACCTTTACTCACTTCTATTTTTTTGATGATACCTTCTCGCTCTTCTCCGGTATATTTCATTTACTTAACCAAGGGGAATTGATTCTATTCGTCTTACTGTTTAGTTTTAGCCTGTTGATGCCCGCAATTAAAATGCTGATGTTACTTTACACCATTAACGCGAAGACTATGTTCAATAAGACCCAGCAACGCTACTTAAACCGAATTGCTTTAATTGGCAAGTGGTCGATGTTAGACGTGTTTGTTGTCGCCATTATGGCGGTAACGATTAAATTATCAATGGTGGCACAGGTCACCATTCACTATGGCTTAATTGTCTTTAGTATCGGGGTTGTTGCAAGTATGATTTTACCCCATCTATTCCGCCCGCAAGCTCAAGCTCCCCGCCATCTAGTATTAAGCTCAACACAGCTTGATACATTAGTAGTTAACAAATTAATAAGCGTGAGCGATAGTGACCAGGTTTTCGAGCCTGAGGCGTTGCTTGATATTTTAGATGAGGCGAAACAATGGCAAGCAAAAGCACAGGTTCGCACTATTGCCGGCCATCAGATAGAGCTATTACTTGTGGCTGTGCATCTCGATTATAGTCCCAACATCTCGATGACATAATCAGTATCTTTATCACCGCGCCCAGAAAGGTTTACCACAATGGTGTGATCCTTTGGTTTAGTTTGTGCAAGTTTTATCGCATAGGCAACAGCATGAGCACTTTCAAGGGCAGGAATAATACCCTCAACCCGACTTAACTCCATAAAGGCACTCAAGCATTCCTCGTCAGTAACACTGGTGTAATTAACCCGGCCGGTTTCCTTTAGATAGGAATGTTGTGGCCCCACGCCAGGGTAATCTAATCCTGAGGCGATTGAATGAACAGGTAGGGGCTCCCCCTGCTCATCTTGTAATACGAGACACTTAAAGCCATGCAATTCACCAGGCGTGCCTAGGGTCATCGTTGCTGCATGCTGGTCAGTCTCCAACCCTTTGCCCGCAGGTTCAACGCCCATCAGTTCAACATCAGTATCTTCCAAAAACTCTGTAAACATACCTATCGCGTTGCTTCCACCACCAACGCAAGCAACGACCGTGTTTGGTAATCCGCCATGTTGTTGGGCAAACTGTTTCTTTGCCTCACGGCCAATAATGCTCTGGAAATCACGTACCATCATCGGAAAGGGATGAGGGCCCACCACACTACCAATAGCATAAAGCTGAGATATCGGATCTTTCATGTATTCAATGAATGCACTGTCAACGGCGTCTTTTAAGGTGGCAGTGCCCATAGTTACCGGCACGACATTACAACCTAACACTTTCATTTTAGAAACATTAGGGTGCTCTTTTTCAATATCAACTTGCCCCATGTGAATTTCACACTCGATACCAACTAAAGCACAGGCTGTGGCAAGTGCTACCCCATGTTGCCCTGCACCAGTTTCCGCCAAGATCTTAGTTTTCCCCATATACTTGGCAAGTAATGCTTCACCCAAACAATGGTTAATTTTGTGTGCCCCGGTGTGGTTTAAATCTTCGCGCTTTAGAAAAATCTTTGCCCCGCCATGTTTATTACTAAGGCGTTTGGCATAATACAATGGACTAGGACGCCCAACGTAATACTGAAATAGCTCAGCAAGCTCTTCCTGAAAGGCCGGAAGTTCTCTGATTTTCAGATAGGATTGGGTGATTTCATCCATCACAATTTTTAATTCAGGTGGAATAAACTGACCGCCGTAAGGGCCAAAAAAGCCCGAGGAATTAGGCATTTCGAGTAGATTTTCTGTTGTCATTTTGATGGCTCATGATAATAAAACTTTATCATAAGCCAATTGCATCAATGCGCTATTAGCCTAAGGTCTACACAAGTTAACTCATTGCATCATCTTGAGTTTCTGGTGCCGCCCGCGAAAACGCGTCAAGCGCTAAACAATTTGTTTCAATAGCGCAAATTGTAGGGTAAGGGGCCATCGCGACACCAAATCGCCGCGCATTGTAAACTTGCGCCACCAAACAAATATCTGCAAGCGTCACCTGATCACCAAAACAAAAAGAATCACTGGTTAACG
The DNA here is from genome assembly GCA_937139475.1 of uncultured Gammaproteobacteria bacterium. GTDB lineage: Bacteria > Pseudomonadota > Gammaproteobacteria > Enterobacterales > Psychrobiaceae > Psychrobium. The sequence goes on from CAKZQF010000102.1 coordinate 67,842, forward strand.
CTAACTTGCGCTCTATCGCAGCAAAACCAACCTCCATCCAATGAATCATCCAACGAGTCTTATCTTCTTGCGCAAATGAAGCCACCTCGCCCAGATGCTGCACTACACGAAGATTGTTTATCGGATGAATATCACAAGCGATATCCTGGCTTAGGGCTCTGACTTTTGCGCGCTGCGCTATCTCTTGCGGAAGTAGCTGATGCTGTCCATAACATTCATCCAGGTACTCTATAATCGCAAGCGACTGGGATAATTCAATGTCTCCGTCAACTAATGTCGGCACTAAGTGGCTTGGGTTGAGCTCATCATAGGCTTTATGATGCTGCTCGCCCCCATCCTTAACCAAATGCACGCTAATGGATTGATAATCTATATTTAACAAATTCAACGCAATGCGCACTCGATAGGCGGCAGTTGAGCGCCAATAACCGTATAATTTAATCACACCTAACTCCTAGCTATCTCGTGGTTTTGGCTTGCTTATTCCATAATCCCGCAGCTTATTTGCAATCGCAGTGTGCGACACGCCAAGTTTTTTCGCAAGTAAACGGGTACTTGGATAGGCGGGATACAAACGGCGCAAAATATTCGCTTCAAACTGCTTAGTCGCGTTATCTAGCGTGCCTTCAAACTCATCATCAAAGTAACCAAAATCATCACTGTAAGACGGTAAATCTAGATGCTTGGCTTTAATTTCAACCCCTTCATCGACCTGACTTACCGCACGGTAGATGATATTTTTTAATTGCCTAACATTACCAGGCCAGCTATAACCCTCTAACTGGCGACGCGCCTCAAGTGATAAACGATTAACCATAGACGATAATTTGCCGGCATAATAATCTAAAAATTGCTCAGCTAATGGGATGATGTCTTGCTTACGCTGCGCTAATGGTTGTAGCTTAAGGTTTAATACATTAATACGATAATAAAGATCTTCACGAAAATCCCCCGCCTGAATCAGTGCAACCAAATCTTTTTGCGAAGAGCAGATCACACGAATGTCGACTTTAACCTCGACATCACCGCCCACTCGTCTAAACGAGCCGTCTTCAATCAAGCGCAATAACTTAATTTGCATTAACGGGGTCATTTCGGCGACTTCATCGAAGAATAACGTACCACCATCAGCTTGTTCAATTAGGCCTGTTTTACCTTCCACTCTTGTGCCCATGGAGTTTGGCGCGTAACCAAACAATTCTGACTCCACCACTTCATCAGGAATTGCGGCACTGTTAACCACAATGAAACTTTTTTTATGGCGTTGACTGTGCTCATGGCAGGCCCTAGCGATAATTTCTTTGCCGGTGCCAGTTTCACCGGAAATAAGTAGCGGCGCATCCAACACAGCATGATCCTTTGCGGCAGCGACCACAGACACCATTTCTGGCGAAACGGCTAATACCTCACTAAAACCGTCATGACTACTAGATTTCAACACATTGTATTGGCGGTCAATCCGTTGCGATGATTTAAGCATCACCACCGCACCGGCTAAGATTTGATCTTCTTCTGCGTCAGGGAAATATACTGGCATCATTTCCGCTAGAAACTGACTGCTACCGATGGTTACGCGGGCCGCTTTGGTATGAACCAAATCACGGCTAAGCCATTTAGTAAAAGAAAAACCAGTTACCCAGTGCCCTATTGGCTGCCCTTCTATTTGTTGCTCTGTTAAGCCTAATAAACTTAACCCTGCTTCATTAACGCGAGTTAATTGCCCCTTTGTATCAATTGAAAAGATTGGATCGGGTAGTGTTTTTAGTAAGGTAAGAATGCTGTAATGTTCTTGCTCTGACGGCAAATGACGAACACTGCGTACATCCTTTACTCCATCAATCTTTCTAATAGCAACCATCATTGCCTGAAAATCACTAAATTCTATCTTTGGAAAGTGTACATATATCCGGCCAGTTTGGTCAGCATCAATCGAGCGCAGGTTGATATCAAAGCTGCTTAACAAGCCTAGGACTTCTTGGGCAATACCTAGGCGATTTTCACAAATAACTTCTAAACGCAATTTATATTCTTCTTATTTTAGGTAACCCTTTTGCGGGTTAGTTACGTATACGTTAAGTGTAAACCTTTCTTTACTGGTGATGCAACAGTGATAGGCATAAAAAAAGGCCAATCGAGATTGGCCTTTTGATAAAACATTAGTTGCTTAGGATTTAGAGCTGAAATTCTTCGTGCTCTTCCCCTTCAACTTCCACTTCAACCGGCATCAGATCTTCTTTAGTGATACCAAGTGCTAATGCAATTGATGAGGCAACGTAAACTGATGAGTAAGTACCGATAAACACACCAAATAATAACGCCGTGGCAAAGCCATGAATTAACGCACCGCCTTTAAAGAACAAGGCAAGCAATACAATAATTGTCGTTAATGACGTAATCAAGGTACGGCTCATGGTTTGCGTTAGTGAGATATTAATGATCTCAGCGGGCGTACCTGTACGTAGCTTTCTAAAGTTTTCACGGATACGATCAGATACAACAATGGTATCATTTAGTGAGTAACCAATTACCGCTAAAATTGCCGCTAATACGGTTAAATCAAACTCTAATTGTAATATCGCAAACAAGCCGATAGTGATGAATACGTCATGGACCAGTGCTACCACCGCACCAAGTGCAAAACGCCACTCAAAACGAAAGGCAACATAAATCAAGATACAGATAAGTGCCGCTAGCATCGCAAGCCCGCCCTTTTCAGTGAGTTCATCACCGACTTTAGGGCCAACAAATTCGATACGACGCATTTCTACGTTTTGTCCAGTTTTCTCATTCAGTAACTTTAGTACATCGCTACCAAGTGTTTCAGGTTTGATATCATCGCGCGGAGCCAGACGAACCAACACATCACGAGGACTACCAAAGTTTTGAACAATAGCGTCAGCAAAACCATTATCGCCAAGTATTGTGCGTACTTTTTTCAGGTCTGCTTCTTGACTAAAGCCAACTTCAATTACCGTACCGCCAGTGAAATCAAGCCCAAGGTTAAGCTTGCTAACACCAACAACAGCAGCACTACCGACAATCATAAACAATGAAAATACGATGGCTAGCTTACGTAGCGCCATAAAGTTAATAGCGTGGTCACTTTTAAATATTTTAAACATTAGCTATCACCTATATAGACAATTTATCAACACGTTTGCCGCCAACCCATAGGTTAACTAGCGTACGTGTAACCACAACGGCAGTAAATACTGAAGTTACGATACCAACCGATAACGTTATTGCGAAGCCTTTAATAGGACCAGCACCAAATGAGAATAAAATGATCGCGGCAATTAATGTCGTGATATTTGCATCAAAAATGGTTGAAAACGCCGAGTCATAGCCATGGTGTATTGCTTGCTGCGGGCTACGACCAGCCGCCAGTTCTTCACGAATACGCTCAAAGATAAGTACGTTCGCATCCACCGCCATACCAACGGTCAATACGATACCCGCCATACCAGGAAGTGTCAGTGTTGCTCCGAGCAACGATGACATAACACCAATAATTAATACAACGTTCGCTGCAAGTGCAATGTTTGATACCACACCAAAACCACGGTAGTAAACAAGCATAAACAATAATACGCCCACTAAACCAATAGCGATAGCGGTCGCACCAAGCTCGATATTCTCTTTACCCAGGCTAGGACCTACCGTGCGTTCTTCAACAATCTGAATTGGCGCACGTAATGCACCAGCACGCAGTAATAATGACAGCTGATGTGCTTCACCAGGACTATCTAATCCGGTAATTACAAAGTTACGGCCTAAACGATCATTGATAGTAGCGACACTAATCACCTCTTCAATTTTCTTTAGAATTTGCTTGCCGTTTTTATCAACTTTACCTGTTGGCTTATATTCAATAAACACTGTAGCCATTGGCTTACCGATATTATCTTTAGTGCCTTCAGACATTTTATTGCCGCCCTTGGCGTCAAGTTTGATGCTTACTTCAGGTTGAGAAGACTGTTGGCTAAATCCTGCGTTAGCACCAGTGATGTGCGTACCACGTAGCATCACTTTTTTATAAAGAACAACACTGCCGCCTTCACGCTGCTGATAAACTTTAGAGCCTGCAGGTACACTGCCTGATGATGCACGTTGGTCAACCATGTGAAACTCAAGCGTTGCAGTGGCGCCAAGTAACTCTTTAGCACGTGCGGTATCTTGAATTCCTGGAAGCTGAACCACGATACGGTCTTCACCTTGACGTTGTACGTCGGGCTCGGCAACACCTAGCTCATTAACACGACTACGGATGATCGTGATGTTTTGCTCAACCGCTGCCAACTTTGTTTCACGCAACATGGCATCGCTCATGTTGGCACGAATAGTTAACGGATCGGCATTTAACTGACGTAGATTGATTTTAGCGTAGCGCGTTTTTAAAAAGCTTAACGCTTTATCAGCCGCCGCTTCATCACGAAACTTCAGTACAACACCTTCAGGTTGCCAGCGAATAGAACGATAACGGATTTTTTCGCCACGTAGATCTGACTTAAAATCAACAACCATTTGGTCACGGGTCGTTTTTAATAAATCCTTCATATCTACTTCCATTAAGAAGTAAATACCACCACGTAAATCTAAACCTAGATTCAGTGGTGACGCACCAATCGCTTCTAACCAGCTTGGCGTAGTAGCTGCCATATTTAGGGCAACAGTATATTTCTCACCAAGTAATTGAGTGGTTAATTCACGGGCTTTTAATTGTGCATCCAAATCTTTTAGGCGTACTAAGATTTGACCATCTTCTAACACTGCAGATTTAATATCAATTTGCTTTGCTAACTTGCTTTTAACACGATCAAAGGTCTCTACATCAACCTTTGCACCGCGCACTCCAGAAACCTGAAGGGCGTGGTCTGCTTCATACAAGTTAGGCGCCGCAAATAGAAAACCAACTATCACCGTTAAGGCAACTAGCAATGTTTTCCATAATGGGTACCTGTTTAACATAACAGTTCCTTAGCCTATAGCGACTTCATTGTGCCTTTAGGTAATACAGCAGAAACGTAATCTTTCTTCACAGTGATCACTAAACCTTCACTGATTTCCGTTTGGATGTAATCATTTTCTTCGCTAATCTTAACGATTTTACCAATGATGCCGCCGTTAGTTAGCACTTCATCACCTTTGCTCATTGAAGACATAAGATTTTTATGCTCTTTAACACGCTTTGCTTGTGGGCGGTAAATAATAAAGTAAAAAACCAAACCAAACACAGCTAACATGATTAAGCTGCCGTATTCGCCACCTGGTGCTACCGATGCAGCAGTTGCTGCCTGAGCGCTAGAAATAAACATAACTTCCCCTTTCTTTTTTTATAGTAACTAATTAAAAATCTAATGCTGGAACTTCTTTACCTTGACGGCTATAAAATTCCACAACGTATTCTTCTAAACGATTTGCGTCAATCGCATCGCGTAATTCCTGCATAATGCGCTGATAAAAGCGTAAATTATGAATGGTATTTAAACGTGCACCTAAAATTTCACCACACTTGTCTAGATGGTAAAGGTAACCGCGCGTATAATTCTTACAGGTATAACAATCACATTCGCTATCTAATGGTGACGTGTCACCTTTATGTCTGGCGTTGCGAATTTTGATAATTTCGGTCGTCGTAAATAAGTGACCATTACGTGCGTTACGCGTAGGCATCACACAGTCAAACATATCAATACCACGACGCACACCTTCAACTAAATCTTCTGGCTTACCAACGCCCATCAAATAACGCGGTTTGTCAGTTGGCAGTTTCGGTAGTACATGGCGCAGTATGCGGTGCATATCTTCTTTGGGCTCACCAACAGCAAGGCCACCAACAGCATAACCGTCAAAACCGATGTTCGTTAAGCCATCAAGAGAAATATCACGCAAGTCTTCGTAAACACCACCTTGAACTATACCAAACAACGCATTAGGGTTTTCAAGCTGGTCAAACTTATCACGTGAGCGCTGCGCCCAACGCAGGGACATTTCCATCGAATCCTTCGCTTCTTCCCATGTCGCAGGATACGGTGTACATTCATCAAAAATCATAACCACGTCAGAGCCGAGGTCATATTGAATTTCCATGGAAACTTCTGCATCCATAAATACCTTGTCGCCATTGATAGGCGAATTAAAGGTAACACCTTGCTCGGTAATCTTGCGCATTGCGCCAAGGCTAAATACTTGGAAGCCACCTGAGTCGGTTAAGATCGGCCCTTGCCAATTCATAAAATTGTGTAAGCCGCCATGCTCGCGCATCACTTCTCTACCTGGACGTAACCATAGATGGAAAGTATTACCCAATAAGATTTCAGCTTTGCTATCACCAACCTCTTCGGGCGTCATTCCCTTTACCGTACCGTAGGTACCTACCGGCATAAAGGCTGGCGTTTCTACGGTGCCACGCTCAAATTGGAGTTGGCCACGCCGAGCGCGACCATCGGTGTTCTTTAATTCAAATTTCATAAATATTCCTGCCGGAAAAACAGTCCGACTTTCATTTGTTAATAATATATGTAGGGACAGCGACTCGAGTTTTCAAGTCGCAAGCCTATATTTTGTTTTGCTTTTCAATAAACATTGCATCACCGTAGCTAAAGAATCGGTATTCTTTTGCAATGGCATGCTGATAAGCCTTCATTACGTTGTCATACCCAGCAAAAGCACTAATCAGCATGATCAGTGTTGATTCTGGTAGATGGAAGTTTGTTACCATTGCATCAATGACTTTAAATTCATATCCGGGATAAATAAAAATATCACTATCACCATAAAAAGGTTCTAGTACTCCACCTTTTGATGCCATCGCGGCGCTTTCAAGTGAACGCATTGATGTGGTGCCTACAGCAATAACTCGTTTATTCGCCGCTTTTGTTGCTTTTACCCGTTCCACCACTTGTTGTGATACTTCGATGTATTCCTTGTGCATCACATGCTCATCGAGTGTCTCGACACGCACCGGCTGAAAGGTTCCTGCGCCAACATGCAAGGTAACAAACGCTATTTCTACGCCTTTGTCACGCAATGCTTGCATTATCGCATCGTCAAAATGCAGTCCGGCAGTTGGTGCCGCCACCGCGCCTGGATTTTTGTTGTAGACCGTTTGGTAACGTTCTTTGTCACTATCTTCATCGGGGCGTTCGATATACGGAGGTAATGGCATGTGCCCAACACTCTCGAGTATGTCTAGCACATTTTTTGAATCTTCAAAGCGCAGTTCAAATAGCGTATCGTGACGTGCCACCATTTCTGCTTTATAGCCACCATCAAACACTATTTTTGTGCCTGGTTTTGGTGTTTTTGATGCTTTGACATGAGCCAATACGCTGTGTTCATCAAGCATTCGCTCTACCAGCATTTCGACTTTGCCGCCCGTTTCTTTTAATCCATACACGCGCGCTGGTATCACGCGAGTATCATTGAAGATCATCAGATCCCCTGGATTGACTTTATCGAGTATATCAACAAAGGCACCATCGCTTAATTCGCCAGTATCACCAACAAGCCCTAACAGTCTGCTGGCACTACGCTCTGGCTGCGGATAGGTAGCGATTAAATGGGGAGGAAGGTCAAACGAGAATTGTGATACTTTCATTACTAAAATCTGTCAAATTGCGGCGAAGCGCTAGTCTATTATTGAGTCAATCATTTAGCAAGTAAAGAGGCCAATTTAGGCCCGAAAAGTAGAATGTATCACGCTTACTTGCCATGAAGTGAAACTAATAACTCGGCTTCTGCACGGGGCAAGTCACATTCAGCAATGATCTCATCAATAGAGGCTCCCAATTCAATCATTTTCATTGCGTGGCCATATAGCTTAGATTGAGGATCATGTTGGACTTTGGCAAGCTCTTCCTGGCGCTCCATCGCTTGGGCGAGTTGTCCTTCAACTTGCTGTACCCTTGAGCCTACACCGAGGGCACCACAACGCATTTCGTGCAGTTGGCTTTTTAAGTCAGCTATTTGTCGCTGCTGCTCTTTAAACAGCAACTTAAGCGCACTAACCTGGCGTGTGTGGCGGCGATGCGCCCACCACAAAAGACCAAATAGACACAGCGTGACTAAGGGAGTTACAACAACAATGCTACTTAGACTATCCATTGCTTTTCCGTGTAATATTAGGCATTAAAATGAATTCATCTCATCCCATTCATCATCACTAAGGAGCTTATCTAGATCAACCAAGATGAGTAGTTCATCGTCACGATTACAAACACCTTTAATAAATTTAGCACTGTCGTCGGTACCAACATTTGGTGCCATTTCTATTTCAGAGGCTTTCATATAAACCACCTCAGCAACGCTATCGACCAAGATCCCAATGACTTGTTTATCGGATTCAATAATGACGACGCGTGTATTGTCAGTCACATCAGCAGGCATTAAGCCAAAACGTGAACGGGTGTCAATCACAGTAACAACACTGCCTCGAAGGTTAATAATGCCTAACACATATGAGGGCGCTCCTGGAACTGGCGCAATATCGCTATAGCGTAATACTTCTTGCACTTGCATTACGTTAACACCGTACGTCTCTTGTTCAAGCTTGAAAGTTACCCATTGCAACATCTCATCACTATCAACCGCACTTGAACTTGCCGAAAACTCTGTATCTACACTCATCGTGAAAATTCCTCTTTATTTCTTATACCAATCACATGGAAAATATGGTCAATTTTGTAGCAAAGATAATTAAATTAGCTCACTGGTTATACATTACATTAATACTCAGGTACCAACATTATTCTAGATCGCCATTTATTAGCGTATGCACTTATTTAACCTAGAAAATACCGCTATCATTTAATTAGCTGATGAAAAATGACCTGTTTATTCCTGTCATTGCTATTACATTAACTAGACGTATTTTGCTCAAACAACTCTATCAAAGCATCGACGGCTAAGAGACCACACATCCGTTGTTTCACTGTTCCAGCTAACCAAGGGCTTGATGTTCCCTTGGTTCTCCATTTTATTTCATTTTGAGACACGTTCTCACTATCAATCAAGGAATCGCACTTTAGTCCCCAATTACTATCTTCCAATACTACAATATACTTATAGTCAGTTGAAGACTTTGCCGATGAATTAAATTTTTCTGGCATAAGGAAACGACCTGTATCAACAACTGCTAAGTTCTCTTCCCTTTCCACTTGAATACCGCTAAACCAATCCGGCTTGCCAAAAATTTTTGTCGGCTCATTAAGCCTATAGATCGCCTTAAGTTTTATTAATGGCACAGCGAAAGTGTATTCAGCCACACCGAAATAAAGCACCGGGAACACATCGTCCAATTCATTTTGTAGAGCGTTGCCCTGTTGAGCCGCTTTAGGCGCTGGGCGCGATGCTAATGTTGCCTCAAGGGTTAATTCCTCAATCGCTCGGTCTTCACCCCTTGGCTCCTCAACCAGCGGACTGGCCGCAGGGGGAGTCACCTCTGTTTGGTGTCTATCATGGAGCAATGTTGGGTCGATCACCTGGCTGGATAAGTCGTGCTCGTTATCACTAACTTGTGCCAATAAGCGCGCCAAAGGTTGCTGTTTTAGCTCATCAAGTTCTGTACTCTCGTCTAACATCGTTGAAAGAAAATTAGCAACAGCTTTATTTGAACGGTTATTCATTTGACTCGGCGCCAACTTCCATAGGTTTTGTTTCTTTTTCAAGGGCAATTAGGTCATCTAGTAGTAAACCATAAGCTACCACACCACGGCTACGAGGGGCACACTGAGGCAGCGGTAAATGTTGTTCACTGGCATCTCTAAACTTGGTATCAATTGGAATGACTTTATCCCATACCCGCGTTGAAAATTTTTCTTTCATCTGACTTAATGACAAAGCGCTGGCCTTGGTACGACGGTCAAATAAGGTAGGTACAATCAGGTAGTTGTAATGCTGCGCGTTAGAGCGCTTCATAATCAATAAGGTCTTAACCATGCGCTCTAACCCTTTTAAGGCAAGATATTCTGTCTGAACCGGTACAATGACACGAGAGCAGCATGCGAGCGCATTAACCATCAGCACACCGAGCACGGGTGAGCAGTCTATAATGGCATAGTCGTATCGTTCACTCAAGTTAGCCAATATTTGTTTTAAAATGAGACCCATTCCTTCACGGTGCCCCAATTCCCTATCTAGCGTAGCTAAGCCCATTGCCGAGGGGATCAAATCAATATTATCAACTTGCGTGTTAACGATAACCTTATCGCTTAAACGAGATAAGAATTTTTCCGGGCAAGTAAATAAATCGTAAAGCGAATATTGTAACTCGTCACAATCAATACCTAAAGAAAACCCCATGGAAGAATGGGGATCGATATCGACCAAAAGCACCCGTTTACCACGTTTAGCCAGTAATCCAGCGAGTGATAATGCGGTTGTTGTCTTTCCAACTCCGCCTTTTTGATTCGCAACGCTCCAGATTATCACCGTTTATTCCTCATTACGGGTTGTGATACGCAAACCACCACCTGGTAGTTCTATAATCTGAATATCTCTGCTATCAGACAAAGGCGCACCACTATCTGAGGCAAGTTGAACCGGCGGGCCTAGCTCGGGTGGTTTTTCAGGTACCCAACCGTAGCGACTGATAGCAATCACCACACGGCGGTTAGCAGCTCGACTTTGTGCATCAACATTATCTGTTTTAGGCTTATACTGACCATAAGCTTCAATGGCTAAACGCTGTGGTTCAATATCCAAAGCCTGTAACTCTTGAACTATCGCACTGGCCCGGGCCGAGGATAATTGCCAATTTGAACTAAATTGTTCATTATTAATCGGTTGATCATCGGTATATCCACGCACGTGAATAAAATTATTAGCCGGCGCAATGGTATCCAGTACTTGTCTTAACACAGCCCGTGTCGCGTCTCTGGTCGTTGCACTGCCACTATCAAAAAGTAAGCCACTACGAAATTCGATGGTCAGCCAATTATCGTCTTGCTCAATTTTGGCATAGCCCTTTTCTACCACTTCTAATAGATCAGTGGCTAGCTTCTCCTGCATCGAACTAAACGGTGTTCCGAGTAATTTCGCTTGTGGTTTAATAAGCTGACTATCGCCTTCCACCGGCTCAGTGCCAACTTCATCTAAAAGGCCTTTGTTAAATTCTGTTGGTGAAATTTTATCACCGGAGGTAAGCGGGGTATCGCTACTGTTAACTTTAAGAACCCCTCGTCCACCTTCCTGATCATCACCCGACAACTGGAAAATTTGCCCCAGCGAGTGAGACAACAGCTCATGCTGCTCTTCCTTCACCATCGCAAAGGCATATAGCACAACAAAAAGCGCAAACATTAACGTCATATAATCGGCGTAGGAAACCAGCCAACGGTTTAAGTGAGCATCATCATAAACGGCACTATTGCGACGGCGGTTATTTAGCATAGAGCACCTTGTAGGCCTCAAGTCGTCTCGTGATATTGTTAGGGTTTTCACCACGGTTAACCAATAACGTGCCTTCTAACACCATTTCATAATATAGTGCCTGCTGAAATACAACATTTCTTAGCTTGTAATGGATAGGTAGATATAAAAGATTTGCTAATCCAACACCGTAAATGGTCGCAACAAATGCTGTGGCTATACCGCCGCCCAGCATATCTGGTTCATTGAGGTATTGCATCGACTGAATAAGTCCAAGAACAGCACCAAGAATACCTAAGGTTGGACTATACCCGCCCATTGCCTCAAACACCTTGGCGCTATGCCCATATTCATCCCGTTGAAAATAAACTTTTGTTTCAATAGTTTCTTGGATGTGTTCCGACTCGCTACCGTCAACCAGCAGCATCAAACACTCTTGTATAATAGGATCAGACTCAATTTCTAATTCGTTTTCCAACGGTAGGAAACCATCACTTCTAGAAATATGACTCCAGCGAGCGATCGCCTTAATGCGTTCATCGATATCAAATTGTAACGGCACGAAAACCCATTTAAGCATTTTAAAGCTACGGATGAATTGATGCCACGGGGTTTGGATCATAACGGCAGCGAGTGTACCGACAACGACAATTAGCAGTGCAGGACCATTATACAGAGCACTTAACGTGCCCCCTTCAAGAAGTTGGCCTCCTAAAATGGCTACCAACGCAAGCAATAATCCTAAAATACTAAGTCTATCCATGACAAATCTCTTTTACCAAACTAGAACCGATGTTATTTATCGCCAACACTTTATCGGTAATGCCGGCTTTTTTAACTGCTTGCGGCATTCCATAAACGACTGACGATGCTTCATCCTGGGCCCATATGGTTGCACCTTTGCCATTAAGCAATTTAGCACCATCACAGCCATCTGCCCCCATGCCAGTTAAAACCAAAGCCAACGTATTACCATCATTATGCTTGGCTACAGTGGCGTAAGTTACATCGGCACTAGGTTTATAATTTAGATTTTCAGGCCCAGGCGTGACCTTAAGTTTATTACCACGTTCGAGTAACATTTGCATACCACCAGGCGCCAAGTAGGCATGGCCTGGTTTTAAAACATCACCATTTGACGCTTCTTTAACACTAATCTTACATAATCTGTCCAGACGCTCTGCAAATGCATTAGTAAATGCACTTGGCATATGCTGGACTAACAATATCGGTACGGGGAAGTTGGCGGGTAATTGCGTTAATACAGATTGCAATGCCACTGGGCCACCGGTGGAAGAAGCTATCGCTAACATGGTATAGCGCTTGCCACTCGCCTTGTCGACCGTATCACTTGGCGATTGGCGCTGGCTTGGCCGAACGCTAGTTGGCGGAACTTTAGCGCGCGCACGGACCGGGCTTGCAACACCTGTTCGCGAGAAAGCTTCCTTTAATGCCTGAGGGCGTGAAGTAACCTCAGTTCGGGGAGTTTCACTTTTTAAACTGGCGCGCCTGTGCATAGAGCGGCGACCAGAGATAGCATTAATACGAGCAGTAATTAAATCTGCCGCAACAGTACTTGAGCCTGCAATCTCTTCGAACTTTTTAGGTAAAAAATCCGCTGCACCAGCCTCTAGCGCATCGAGTGTTGCCTTGGCACCTTCATGAGTCAACGAGGAAAACATTAAGATTGGCGTTGGACATTTTTGCATAATCTCTCGCGTTGCCTCGATACCGTTCTTAACTGGCATCTCAATGTCCATCATGACGACGTCCGGACGCAGCGCAACTGTTTTGTCAACGCCTTGCTGTCCATCAGCAGCATAATCTATCACTTCGAGGCCGATAGCATTGTCGATAATACTACCAATTCGTCGCCTAAAAAATTGCGAATCATCAACAATTAATACCTTAATACTCATTACTTACTAGCCCTCCAAGGCAACCCCTTCTATACATTAAGAAGGGAAGATGAGTGAATTACGCGTAATGCTTTAACAAACTACCGATATCGACTATTAGTGCAATGCCACCATCACTTGTAATAGTTGCACCAGAAATCCCCGGTGTCCCATGTAACAGCGCGCCAAGCGGTTTAATCACCACCTCTTCCTGGCCAATTAACCCGTCGACAACAAAGCCAACATCTTGTTGGCCAATCTGAACGATAACCACATGTCCTTCGCTGCGGTCCCCATCGTCGACGTAGTCTTTACTAAGCCACTTATCGAGGTAAAACAACGGAATTGCGCGATTTCGAACGACAATAGTTTGTCGCCCATCGACCATATTAGTCTTGCTTAAATCTAGATTAAAAATCTCGTTCACTGCGGCTAGCGGCAAGGCAAATATTTGTTGCCCCAACTGAACCATTAGTGTGGGCATAATAGCTAGAGTCAGCGGAACGGTTATACTTAGTGTTGTACCAACACCCATTTCTGACTTGATTTTTACGGTACCATTTAGCTGGCTGATTTTTGTTTTTACAACATCCATTCCGACACCACGGCCAGAGATGTCTGAAATTTCTGTTTTAGTAGAGAAGCCTGGTGCGAAAATTAGATCATAGGCATCTTCATCACTCATTCTTGCCGCTGAATCTTCGTCTAATACACCACGCTCAATCGCAATAGACTTAAGCTTATCAGCATCCATACCGGCGCCATCATCGGTGATAGAGAGCAAGATGTGATCGCCCTCCTGAGAAGCAGAAAGTACCACAGAACCATTGCGTGGCTTGCCATTCGCTTCACGCTTATCAGGCATTTCAATGCCATGGTCAACAGAGTTTCGTACTAAATGCACCAACGGATCGGCTAAGGCTTCCACTAGATTTTTATCCAAATCAGTGTCTTCACCAACCATTGTTAGGGTTATATCTTTCTTAAGCGTTCGTGCCATATCTCGAACGACGCGAGGAAAGCGTCCAAAGACCTTCTTAATAGGCTGCATTCGTGTTTTCATCACGGAGCCTTGAAGATCGGCTGTTACATTATCTAAATTAGCAACGGCCTTAGACATTTCCTCATCACCGCTGGTTAAGCCAAGGCTTACTAAGCGATTACGAACCAATACCAGTTCACCAACCATGTTCATGATGTCATCTAGACGAGCGGTGTCGACACGTACTGTGGTTTCGGCAGGCGGAGGTGTTGAAGCCGATTTTTTCGCTACCGGTGCAACAGGTTTTTTCGCTTCAGGTTTCGCCACTGGCGCTGCAGCAGGCTTTGGTGCGGCTTTTGCGGCAGTCTTTGCTTCAGCCTCTTTGGCTGCCTTGATTTCATCAAGTAACGCATCAAATTCAGCTTCATCAATCTCATCTGAATTATTCTCATTACTTGGCGCAGGAGCGACTTTACTTACCGCTTGTTCTACTGAAGAGGGTTGTTCTTTTGCTTCATGAAGTTGATCTAAAAATGCCTCAAACTCCTCATCAGTTATATCATCACTTTTACTTTTCGTTTTGGCACTAGTCGGCGTGGAAACGTCTTTATTACCTTGCAGTTCATCAAGCAGCGCTTCAAATTCTGCGTCGGTAATTTCATCATCATTAGTGCTGGATTCTGCTGCTGGCGGTGTACTTTTAGCCGCCCCGTGAAGATCATCTAAAAGCGCTTCAAACTCTTCATCAGTCATATCATCAGAGGCACCAACTTCTGGCTCGGGCTCGGGCTCGGGCTCTGGTTCTGGCTCGGGTTCAGGCTCTGGCGCGGCGCCCTCAGGCACACTAAGCTTAGCTAACTCCGCCAGTAAACGGGGTTCAGCAGCAACGAGGGGCTCTCGGGCTGTCACTAACGCGAACATGTCATTGACTGAATCTAATCCTTCAAGGATTACATCCATTAATTCAGCGGTAACCGCTCGCTGACCTGTGCGCAACAAGTCAAATATATTTTCAGCACCGTGACATACATCAACCAACTCTTTTAATGACATAAACCCAGCGCCGCCTTTAATGGTATGGAAACCACGAAAGATAGCATTAAGTAATTCAGAATCTTCAGGATTATTCTCAAGTTCAACCAACTGCTCTTGCAGCAACTCGAGTATTTCCCCAGCTTCTATTAAGAAGTCCTGAAGGATATCTTCATCAACATCAAATGACATAATCTTCGATCCTTTTAAAAGCCTAAACTAGAAAGTAAATCATCAACATCATCTTGTCCTTCAACAATATCATGTTGTTTTGCTTTAGGAACGACAGGACCATCAGGTTCGATACAATTATCGATACGCTTTGTTGCTAATTCATTATCGCTTTTACCCAATAGTTTAAGCAAAGCAACAAGGTTAACTTCTACATCCTGAACCAATTCCGTAATTTTCTGTAACACTTGACCAGTTAAATCCTGATAACCTTGTGTGAGCACAATTTCATTTAACTTTTCATTTAATTGCTGTGCATCGTTAACTGACTCGTCAAAGTAGTTATCGAGTCGGTCACGCAACATACGAAATTCACCAACCTTGATTTTGCAATCTTTAAGGCGTTCCCAAGACGGTAAAATATCTGTTACCGTCGTATGATGCTTTTGGGCAAGCGGAATACACTCGTCCACTACATCCATTGTCCTATTTGCCGCTTGAGCAGTCATATCAACCACATATCCAAGGCGCTCCTTGGCGTCAGGAAGACAATTGGCAACTAACGAGGAAAATCGGTCATCGATACTTTCTTGTGAAATTGTATCGTGTAGCTCTCGTGTTAACTTACCGACACTCTCAAAGATATCATCTTTCATTTCTAGACTAACATCTTCGATAATTTTGTTTGCGCTGGTGATATGCCCTTGCTCAAGCTGAGCAACGAGTTCCTTAGCCTGCTCTAAAGAGATATAAGATTTCTCATTCCCAGTCATCGTACTACCTACCTTTAGAATTAAGATTCCATACGCTGAAAAATTTTATCCAGTTTTTCTTTCAAGGTTCCAGCTGTAAAAGGCTTGACGATGTAACCATTTACGCCAGCTTGAGCGGCAGCGATAATCTGCTCGCGCTTCGCTTCAGCTGTCACCATCAATACAGGTAGGTGTTTTAACTTCTCATCCGCTCGAATATGCTTAAGCAAATCAATTCCCTGCATGCCAGGCATATTCCAATCAGTAACAACAAAATCGAAATCCCCTTCCTTGAGCATCGGTAACGCTGTTGCGCCATCATCAGCTTCTTGCGTATTAGTTAATCCTAAATCACGCAATAAGTTTTTAATTATTCGTCTCATCGTTGAGAAATCATCAACAACAAGAATTTTCATATTTTTATCCAAAACTTTCTCCAATTAATTAATTGCAAATCCTATTGCGTTTAGTTCCAATTATTTAAGTGTCCTTTGAGCCTTAGCATTGCTTTTGAATGTATCTGGCTAACTCGTGACTCACTTACATTCAAAATTAGCCCGATCTCTTTTAGGTTTAATTCTTCATCGTAATATAGTGATAGTGCCAAGGCTTCTTTCTCTGGCAGCTTTTTTATCGCATCGCTTAATGATTGTTGAAATTTTGATGACTGTGTTGACTGAAACGATTCATCTTGATGAGAATGCCCCTCAAACAGAATTGTGTCTTGCTCAACACCCAGGTCCTCAATACCAATCAGTTTACCCGATGCGATATCGTTGAGTATTTGTCCATACTCATCAAGGCTCACACCAAGCTTTTCGGCGATTTCGTGATCTTTTGCATCACGCCCCTGTTCTTTTTCTACTTCATCGATTGCTTGTTTTACCGCACGGGAATTACGATGCACCGACCTTGGAACCCAGTCACCACGTCGAATCTCATCAAGCATAGCGCCACGAATTCGTATTCCGGCAAAGGTCTCAAAACTAGCCCCTTTCCCGGCATCGAAGTTTTTCGCTGCTTCTAGCAAACCAATCATTCCCGATTGGATTAAATCATCGAGCAATACGGTATCTGCCAACCGACCTTTCAGGTGGTGAGCTATTTTCTTAACAAGCCCAGCATGCTGCTCAATAAGTTGATCGCTGTTATTGCTGGGAATGAGGTAAGCTGCTGCCCTACTCACCATGGCCCTCACGGTTGGTCGCTCGGCCCTCAACAAGCTGTTCGATAAAGAATTCTAAATGTCCACCTGGCTGGCTAGGGATTGGCCAGCTAACCACTTTATTCGCTAACGATTTGTAACCAAGTGAGGCTGGAGATTGCGGAAACAACTCTGTTATCAGTTTTTGCTTACGCACAGAACGCCTAACATTTTCATCAAATGGAATGGTTGCGCACAATTCCAAAGCAACATCTAAAAACCTGTCGGTAACTCGGGTTAGCTTGGCAAATAATTCCTGCCCTTCTCGTAAATTACGGACCATATTTGCCACGACCTTAATACGAAATACACCATGCTCGCGCGATAGTAATTTAATCAATGCGTAGGCATCGGTTATCGAAGCAGGCTCATCACAAACAACCGCAATCACATCTTGTGATGCACGAGCAAAACTAAGCACCATATCTGATATACCAGCTGCCGTATCGACAATTAACACATCAAAGTCGTAACGCATTTCGCTAAAGGCACGAATCAATCCGGCATGTTGCGCAGGTTCTAGTTCGACCATAGACTGAGAGCCTGAGGTTGCTGGAATGATACTAACGCCTTGTGGGCCATGCACGATGATATCATCAAGTTCACATTCACCTGACAATACGTGTGATAAGTTCTTTTGAACGCGTAAGCCCAACATCACATCCACGTTAGCAAGACCTAAATCAGCGTCAAGAACTAAGACACGCTTGCCCTGTTGTGCTAAACAAGCGGCAAGGTTTAACGAAACATTCGTTTTACCAACACCACCTTTGCCCCCAGTTACAGCAATTACTTTGATCATTTTTGATTGAGTCATTTTTCTTAAACCACTTGCTTGATCCACGTAAAATTCCTATCCATTAAAACTTGAAAAAGGTGATGACACCGGGCTATTTGAAATGCTGGTGTCAGCTTGCCCTAGTTGCTCTATCACACTATTAATTAAACTTTGCGGGTCTGCTGCCCCAATATCTTCCGGTACACGCTGGCCATTGGTTAAATAAGCTAATGGTAGAGAGTGAGTGATTGCAACACTTAGTACATCACCCGCACCGATAGCCTCATCCATTTTGGTAATAATGCAGCCAACCAGCGGCATTTTCCTAAATTGAACGATAGTTTCTTCTAATACTTTTCTCTGAGCTGTGGCCGGAAGAACCAAATAACTTCGTATATTAACATGACTTGAGTTCACAAGTGTTGATAATTGTTCGCTTAATCGAATATCTCTTTGCCCCATTCCTGCAGTATCAATTAAAACAAGACGTTTATCTCGACATTGATAGATCGCATCGGCTAATTGTTGAGCATCTTTTGCAACGCGTACTGGGCAGCCAAGTATTTTACCGTAAGTATTTAGCTGTTCAAAAGCACCGATTCGATAGCAGTCAGTTGTTATCATGGCAATCTTATCACTACCATATTGCATAGCACATCGCGCTGCAAGTTTAGCGATAGTAGTCGTTTTACCAACACCGGTAGGCCCTAACAGCGCAACGACGCCCCCCTGTGCCAAAATATCGTCATTTGTACTTAAAACACGACTGGACATGGTATGTGCGACTGTATTTACCGCTTCTTCGATGGATTGACTACCCGATACGTTTAAAGCTAATTGTTCGCTAACCTCTGCACTAAACCCGACTTTCTGTAGACCTTTTAACAAAATGGCTTTAACTGGGTCTCGGCGATTGGCTTCTTGCTCCATCAACCCGCTAACTTGATGTTGCAACAATTGACGCATTGCTGCCATTTCCTGCCTTAGTTGGTCTAACGACTGGTTATCCTGAGTTCGTTGACTGCTAGACATTACATTGAGCGGATCGTGGTTGTCGTTACTATTTGCCTGTCGACGCTCAGGCATTGCAGGGGTACTAGCAAAAGCCGCCCAATCCGGTACATCTTTTGGCTGTGGCGTTACGTTAGCGGCAGGCGCACTGGTTGCCTCGGACGTTATTTCACTTGCTTGATACTGCGCTTGTTGTTTGATTAAGCGCTGTTGAAAGCCAGATAGTGAAACCTGATCATCATTTAACATTCTAGAGCTTGGATCCAATGCTTGGGCAAGGTGATCTTGTCCTGCGCTTGGTTCTTTAGCTGGTTGAGTTGGTGTTGGCTCAGCACGTTTTACAACCGCATTATTGTCCTCATCTATTGCGGCAACAATCTCTACTCCGCCGTCAACATTTTTATTGGACATAATAATCGCATCAGGCCCAAGAGATATTTTAATCTCATCGAGCGCGCTACGAATATCTTTAGCGAAAAAACGTTTAATTTTCAAAGGTTACCCCCTATTACTGGCCGACAGAACTAACAATTTTAATTTGTTTATCATCAGGTACTTCCTGATAAGATAATACTTTCAACCCTGGTATTGTATTCTTTACAAAGCGCGATAACGTTGATCTTAATACACCAGAGGTTAATAAGATAGCTGGCATTCCCTCAAGCTCGAGCTGCTCAGTGGCAGTAGCGAGTGATGACTGAAGGCGTTGCGCAAGCCCAGGCTCCATCCCTGCAGCGTCTCCGCCGGTAGCCTGCATCGACTGGTGCAACATCTGTTCCAAATCAGGCGCAAGCGTTATCACTGCCAATTCATCTTCCACACCGTTGATTTCTTGGATAATTAAGCGCTTTAATGCGATACGTACAGCAGCGGTTAGCACGTCAGGATCTTGACTTTTGGCGCCATACTCTACCAACGTTTGAACAATAGTACGCAAGTCACGAATAGGCACACCCTCATGTAGTAAGTTTTGCATCACCTTTACTACAATACCAAGCGGCAACATGTCTGGAACAAGTCCTTCCACCAGTTTCGGGTATTGTCTGGTCAAAATATCCAGTAAATTTTGTACCTCTTCATGGCCTAGCAATTGCGATGCGTTATTTGTTAACAATTGACTAATATGTGTTGCAACTACGGTCGCAGGGTCCACCACCGTATAGCCTAAGGTTTGCGCATGTTCTCGTTGTTCAGGACTTATCCAGACAGCTTCAAGTCCAAAAGCAGGATCTGTAGTGGCTGCCCCTTCGACCGTACCAAAAACTTGTCCAGGATTAATCGCCAGTTCACAGTCATGGCGAATTTC
This sequence comes from uncultured Gammaproteobacteria bacterium, assembly GCA_937139475.1. GTDB lineage: Bacteria > Pseudomonadota > Gammaproteobacteria > Enterobacterales > Psychrobiaceae > Psychrobium. The sequence continues at coordinate 88,346 of CAKZQF010000102.1, forward strand.
CGCCTCTCCTATGGTCACACCCATCAATGATATACGATAGCTGTTAGCGTTCAGATCCAGGTTGTCACGAATATGCACTGCAGGAACAAGGAAGCCGTATTCTTGCGATAGTTTTTTCCTAACCCCTTTAATGCGCGATAGCAACTCACCATTTTGGCCAACATCAACTAAGGGGATTAAGCGGTAGCCTACCTCAAGTCCAATAACATCTACTTGATTAACGTCATCCCAGCCTAATTCCTTAACCGGTTCAGCGCTCGCTTTTCCACCGCCACCAGCCGCATTGCTTGACGCGTTTCCGGTTACTAGTGCCGTTTCTTTTGCCTTTGCCTGATCCTGATATAGATAATAACCAATACCTAATGAGAGAAAAGCCATAGATAAGAACGCAACGTGGGGCATGCCAGGTACAATACCCATAATAAATAACAAGCCACCAGAGACAAACAATGCTTTTGGATTACCTAGCATCTGCTTGTAAACAATGGTGCCCATTTCTTCTGATTCATTTTGACGCGTTACCATTAACGCCGCGGCAATTGATAAGAGTAACGACGGGATTTGGGCAACCAACCCATCACCGATAGTCAGCAATGTATAGATTTCAACCGCTTCATTAAATGCTAAGCCGTGTTGCACCATACCGATGACGAAACCACCTAGGATATTGATCACCAAGATAAGGATACCAGCGATAGCATCGCCTTTTACAAATTTTGATGCACCATCCATTGAGCCATAAAAATCAGCTTCTTTAGTTACTTCTGCGCGGCGGTCACGCGCTTGGTCCTGATCAATAATGCCGGCATTTAAGTCCGCGTCTATCGCCATCTGTTTACCAGGCATCGCATCGAGGGTGAAACGTGCACTTACCTCAGAAATACGACCAGCACCCTTGGTAACCACTGCAAAGTTAATGATAACGAGAATAAGGAAAACCACGAGACCAACAGCGTAGTTACCACCAATAACAACCGAACCAAAGGCTTCAATCACTTTACCCGCGGCGTCACCGCCCTCATGTCCTTCTAATAGTACAAGTCGGGTCGAAGCTACATTCAAGGCCAGGCGCAATAAGGTTGCAATTAACAGAACACTGGGAAAGGCAGCGAAATCAAGCGGGCGCAGTGCATAAATCGCAACAAGAAGGACCACTAAGGACAACGAGATATTGAATGCAAACAGGGTATCAAGCAAGAATGTCGGCATCGGCAACACTATCATTGCCAATGTCGCTAAAACGAGCAAAGGTGTTGCAATACCTTTAAATATCGCTTTGTTGTCAATGGCGGTTTGCCGTAATTTTGCTTTAATATCCATTAAGAGATGGCACCTTTAAACTTAACCTAAACACTAATATTATTGTTCGCCAATGCAAGGAGTAAGCCAATAAACTAAAGTTAATTCTACCGCTAATAGTATCGTAATAACAAGTAATTAGATTAACTTAGGGAGCCAATTACAAAGTGTCAATCCATTGACGCCGTGATTATTGGGTAATTTTTTGCTAAAGCATTTTAGCAACAAAGACATAGCGAAACGGGTGTCAAATCAATGAATGGAAAATCAAATTTCAATTGTGCTCGGTTTAGGGGGCTGCAACGCGTTTGTTAATGTTTTAGCTCATCTGGGATGTCAAATTCATTGGGTAACTTAACAGGACGACGACCTTTTCTCTTTTTAAATTGCTCTAACTGATAAACATAGGCAAGCACCTGCGCCACCGCGCTAAACAGTCCATTGGGAATAGGCTCATCAATTTCTGTGGTGTGATATATTGCCCTCGCCAAACCAGGACTACTAATAATGGAAACATTATGTTCCCGTGCAATCTCTCTAATCCTAAACGCCAAGTGATCCACGCCTTTAGCCACAACGATTGGTGCCTTGCTGCCATCGGTTTCATATTTTAGCGCAACCGAGAAATGAGTCGGGTTAGTCACAATAACATCGGCATCCGGCACATTTTGCATCATACGGCGTTGTGAAACCTCACGCTGAAGCTGACGCTGGCGACCTTTAACTTCCGGTTTACCTTCGGTATTTTTAAACTCATCTTTGACCTCTTGCAAAGTCATCTTTAATTCTTTTTTATGTTTGTATACTTGAAAGGGAGCATCTACCGCGGCAATCAACAGCAAAGAGCTACAAAGAATAATAAAAATCCACAATAAAATATCAAGCGCACCAATAATATTAAGTGGGAAGGCCGTTTGGCTAAGTTGCAAGATACTTGAAAAGTAATAGGTCAATAAGAGCCAAGCCAATGTTGCAATAACACCAAATTTTGCAATTGACTTAACCAGCTCCACTACCGCCTGGGTACCAAACATTCGCTTAAGCCCTTTAGCCGGGCTCATTTTCGATGCTTTTGGCTTGGCCGCATCAGCACTAAAAGTGACACCACCAAGTGCAGTACTACCGATAAAACCGGCGATAAACAACACCAGTGAGAACCCTAAGATTGGCCAGCTAATGATGGTCATGACTTCGGCCCACATCAAGCCAAATTGGTTGGTATCAAACGCCTGCTCTCGCTTTAATGTAAACAGCTTTTTCATCACCTGGAACAACGAGCTGGCAATGGCACTACCAAAGATATACATGCCTGCTGCCGCTGCAATTAGTACTGCGGCGGTGGCTAAATCCTTTGAACGTGGCACTTGCCCTTTGTCACGTGCTTGCTGGATTTTTCGCGGGGTGGCTTGTTCTGTCTTTTCCTGACCGGAGCTTTCAGCCATACCCCCTCCTTATCCCTTGATATTCGTTATGATGACTAACGGATAAAAGCATGACTAGAACTCACACTTTGTATTGATAATTTCACACATCATTTGGACACCTCGCATCCATTGCGCGTCAAAGTGCGCCATTACGGTGCCAAGTGTAAGCCATAGTACCAGCAATCCGGCAAGCATGGTCACAGGAAAACCAATCGCAAAGATATTAAGCTGCGGTGCTGCGCGCGTTAAAATACCAAATGAAAAGTTAATCACCAACAAGGCGACCATTGCTGAGATGGACATGGCTAATGCTGCGGTGAATACCCACACGCCCCAATCGGCGATTTTCTTAAAGGTTAGCTGAGTTAAGCCATTGACCCCAATAGGTAATGTATCAAAACTAATAACCACCATTCTAATCATCGCAAGGTGACCATCGATGGCAAAAAACATTAAGGTGGCTAACAGAAGGAAAAACTGGCCAACGACTGGCACATTCTGACCAGAACCGGGATCGATCATGGAGGCGAAGCCTAAACTCGTTTGCATACCGATAGCCTGGCCTGCTACAACAAAAGATTGCATCACGAGCAACGATATAAAGCCAATCGCGATACCTATTAGGGTTTGTTGTACCGCAATAATGAAGCTTGAAATAGAAAATAGCTCTACACTGGGCAAATTCGCTAAAGTCGGCGCAACAACAATAGTTACCGCGATAGCAAAGAGCAATCGAATCCGGGTAGACAGATTGCGGCTGCCAATACCTACCATCACCATAAACATGCCTGAGATGCGACAAAATGGCCAAAAGTAGCCGGCAATCCAAGCCATTATTTCATTTTCGTAGAGCGTCATTAGCCAATAACCATGGGGATCTCTTTGATCATATTAATCGTAAAATCCATCAGAGTTTGCGTTATCCAATGTGCGCCAATAATTAGCGATAATAGAGTGACAATAAGTCTGGGCAAGAAACTTAACGTTTGCTCATTGATAGAGGTCGCAGCCTGGAACACCGCAACAACCAGACCCACAATTAAGCTGGGCACGACAATGGCAGCAACTAAAAGCATCACCACGTAAAGTGCATCACGAAATATATCAACAAAGGTTTCTGGTGACATTATTCACTCCGTAAAATCAATATCGTCACAAGCCAAAGCTTGTGGCTAGAGTACCCATCACTAGCGACCAACCATCCACTAGTACAAATAGCATCAACTTAAAGGGTAAGGATACGATCATTGGCGAGAGCATCATCATACCCATCGCCATTAAGACACTTGCCACCACTAAATCGATAACCAAAAAGGGAATAAATAACATAAAGCCAATTTGAAAGGCGGTTTTTAATTCACTGGTAATAAACGCTGGAATTAATACCGTCATCGGCGCAAGTTCAGGTGAAGTAACGTCATCTCTATTGGCAATGTCTAAAAATGTTTTAATATCGCTTTCACGGGTTTGCGACAACATAAACTCACGAATTGGACCCTGTGCTTTTTCTAAGGCACCCATCGCATCAATTTGCTCGTTTATATAGGGCTGTAACGCTGTTTGGTTAATTTTATCCAACACTGGCGACATAATAAATAAACTTAAAAAGAGCGCCAAACCGATGATGACTTGATTTGACGGCGACTGTTGCAAACCCATCGCCTGACGTAATATCGATAACACAACGACAATACGCGTAAAGGATGTCATCATAATAACTATCGCCGGGATAAAGCTTAATGCGGTCATTAATGCTAAAACTTGCAGCGTAATACTATAACTTTGCGTACCGTCAGTATTTGGGACAACTGTCACTGCCGGTAGTCCAGTATCAGCTAGTATTGTTGGTGACAGGCAACACAACCCCAACAAAAATATAAAGCGGATCATGATTTTCCTTTTTTAAGTACTGACATTAGGTCAAACGGCAGCTGCTCTGTGGCAAGGGGTTGGGGAGCTTCACTAAGGTTTTGAGGTAACTTTTGCAGTAGGTTAATTTGCGTTGAGGTCACCCCAAGCAAATATTGCTCATTCTCGACTTCAACGACAACGACACGCTCTTTCTGACCAATAGTTAAATTGGCTACAAGCTTTATTCCCTGTTGATTAGCCGGGCCAATCCGAAGTTTCTTAGCGATAAACGCAAACAGGAAAATAAGCGCTAACACTACGGCTAACGACATCAACATATTAATCACACTTGTGCCGTTGACGGGCGTCACTGGGCCCGCACTAACTTCACTAATGGTCAATACAATACTTAAGAAGCTAAGAGCGACTGCCTTAGCGTAACTTTTTAATACGTTCAGTTTGACTAATAACATCAGTTAATCGAATACCAAATTTATCGTTTACTACCACCACCTCGCCATGAGCGATTAAGGTACCATTTACCAAGACATCCAGTGATTCACCCGCGACTCGGTCAAGTTCAATCACTGAACCTTGATTTAACTGTAAAAGATTACGAATACTGATATTAGAGCGCCCTACTTCCATTGAAATGGTCACCGGAATATCTAAAATTGCTTCCAGTTTGTCATCTCCAGTCGCTGGCGGTGGCGTGCCTTCGTCCTTTAATTGTTCAAGTTCTGCGGCCTTTGCGGCTTTCGCATCCTTTTCTTCCTGATCGGCTTGCTCGGCAAGAGCATCAGCCCAATCATCCATATCACTATCACTCATTATAAATTCTCTCTTTATTGCTCTTCAGACATTTTACGCTGAAGTAATTGAAATTCTGACTTTTGCGATTCTGGGCGTTCGATAATCGAAGAGATTTTCAAACCATAGTTGTCATTACTCTGGCCTAGCTTCCCCCTAAACGACGGTAACCCTTCAGCGCGAACGATAAGCTCATCAGGCATTTCAAATGGGATTATATCGCCTTTTTTCATTTCCATGATTTGGCGTAGCGACAACTCTACTTCCCCAAGGGTGGTATCGAGCTCAATTTCGACGTCCATAATTTCGTCTTTAAGTGCGGCACTCCAGCGCTGGTCAGTATCTTCTTTATCACTTTGCACACCGGCGTCAAGCAGTTCACGAATAGGCTCAAGCATTGAGTAAGGTAGCGCGATGTGGAAGTCACCGCCACCACCATCAAGCTCAATATGAAATGAACAAACCACAATGACTTCGGTTGGGCTAACGATATTAGCCATCGATGGATTAACTTCAGAGTCTAGATATTCAAACTCTACATCCATTACCGGTGCCCAAGCTTCCATATAATCTTCAAACACTATTTTAAGCAATAATTGAATTATCCGGCGCTCGGTCGGAGTAAATTCACGGCCTTCAATTTTTGCAGGATAGCGGCCATCACCACCAAAAAAGTTATCAACTAAAATAAATACGAGTCGCGCCTCTAGCGTTATCAGGCCGGTGCCTTTTAATGGTCTAAAGCGAACCATATTTAACGAAGTAGGAACAAAAAGAGTGTGCACGTATTCGCCAAACTTTAACATCTGCACACCGTTTATCGATACTTCAGTCGAACGGCGCATGAGATTAAACAAGCTGATACGAAGATGGCGAGCAAAACGCTCATTCACCATTTCCAAGGTTGGCATTCGGCCACGAACAATACGATCCTGGGACGAAAAGTCATATTCCGCAGCGTTATCATCGCTCAGATCTTCGCTTTCTTCCTCAACATCATCAACACCATGGAGTAGCGCATCAATTTCGTCTTGACTTAGTAAATCGTTCACACCAGTTTCCTAACCGTTATTTGCATTTTGTTACCTATTACCCAAGCCGAAGCAAGGGGGTTATTGCATTACAAACCCAATAAATAATACCTTTTCAACCAATGGCTTACCTACAATTGGTTCCATTGCTTTTTGCACTGCCTCTAGTGCACTTTCTCGCAATTCCTGCTTACCGGCGAGCGTTGAAAGCTTCTCAGCGTTGGATGCGCTAAACGCTTGTAATAATGTATCTTCAATTAGCGGAATATGTTTACGTGTAGCCGTATCATCATCACCACCACGAACAAGTAATTGCACTTTTATTTGCACTAGGCGGTCACGCCCATAGCCAGGCACATTAAAGACAAATGGGCGTGGCATACCAACATAAAAAGCATCGCCAATTTCCGCGGGTTCGCCGAAATCATCAGCGTCATCATCGCTCGCGGCTTGTGAGGCAGCATCACCTTCTGTCGTTGCGACTGCAGCTGGCTCATCCCCACCAGATAACAAGAAGAAAGCCGCACCGCCACCGCCAAGTAGCACGACAACTGCGATGATTATAATCAGCATTTTCTTGCTGCCACCACCGCCTTCTTCATTTTCTACTGCTTCTTCTGCCATTGTACCCTTTCCTTTATTTTCAACTAGCTAGAATATATCTCAACGCTACCACAATTTAGTATCTTATCCTATGGACAATCCCTGTTAGGCATAATAATCAATGCCGTTGGCTGATTGTTTATGCAATACGAGGGTCGTTGGCGCTTCCTCACTATCAAACTCCTCGCTAGCCTCCCCGTTGCTACCACTTGTCTCGTGCGAGGTTTGTTGTCCTTGGGACTGTTGTTCTACATCACCGTGGTTTAACGCGATACCTTGTTCCTCTAGCATATCTTTTAGCTTGCCCATCGCCTGCTCTAGCATTTCTTTCGCGGCGGGATTTTGCACCTGAAACTGCACATTCATTTGATCTTGTTGCATCACTATTCGAATAGACATTGCACCAAGCTCTTCGGGATCAAGAGAGATAACAGCTTTTGAAATGCCGCCATTAACCATCATACCGAGCTTTTGTTTAAGGTTGCTGGCAGCAAACTGCTCATGCAGCGGTGTTTTTTGCATCAGCTGCTCATTAAACGTTTTCGTCGCCGACGAACTAGCGTTGGTATGGCCTGCTTGCAGTTCTTGTTGGTCCAATCGCGAATTAACTATAGTGGCAGGTGAAGATGGCTCTACAGTTGCCTTACCATGCCCTTCCAGCTGCTTGATCATTGATTCAAAGGTTGCAGGTGCCAATTTCGCGCTTGGGTTAACTTCAGTCTGCTTAACTTTCACTTCATCAGTTGATTCAGCGTTATCTGAACTTAGCATTGTATTGCTTACATTTACTTCGCTGGCTTTTGATATATTGGCACGAGCATCAACGCCCGCCTGCTCGCCTTGCTGACGAATATTAATCAGGTTTTGCACGCCACCTTGAACTTGGCTTTCAACATTATCTACTGCTACTTTACTAACGACCTTTTGTTGCGATACGCTAATTTGTTCAAGTAACTGTTCTGGTGTCAGCGCCTTAGCATCAGGTTTAGCATCCGATTTTGAATTTGGCGTTAATTGCTGCTTCAACTGCTGCTGCTCTTTTAACGGCAAGGCCATTATGGTTGCTTTTAATTCTACTTTTAACTCGTCTAATGTCGCAGCTAACTCAGCCTCTATCGGTTGCTTTGCCTGAGCCTGACTAGCTTGCTCCACCCGTTGCACCTTTGCCTGTAAGTCTTTTACTTGCTGGTGCGATACCTTTTCAGTTGCTGGCGCCGCTTTTTGTTGTACTTGCTTTTCTTGCGCTTGTACTTGGGAAACCTTGTTATTTTCCTCAGCTGTGACGGATGGTTGTGATTGCTCAACTTTCGTCATTGCTGGTGCCTGCGTGACTTGTACTTGTGAAGATCCACTTAAGGCACTATCTGGTGTTTTCTTAGCATCCGTTGAATCTGTCGATGTCGCAGCCGCTTTATCAGTCACTATAGATGACCCATCAGCTACTTTATTTTCACCGCTCGCTTGTTGCTCAACGTTTTTTGGCTCCACATTGGCAACGGATTTAGCGTGCTCGCGACTTTGCTCAGTCGCGTTATTAGCCAAGGTAGTATCATCGGTACTCGCTTTTCTACCTTCTTCAATCAGTGGCGCCACAATTTGCTTCGCTGACTCGTCAATAGGTACACTTGTTTGTTGCTCTGGCTCAGATGGCGCTTGCGATTTAAACAGGGCAAAGGCTTGTGCGATTACTTTGGCTTGCGCCATTGACTCAATGGGTTGCTCGCCCAAAGGACCGCGCTGTAATTCGGTAGGTAAGGCCTCGATTATTTGTTTAATTGTTGCTTTATCAAGGGGAATATCACTGCTTTCGCCTTTACCATTAACAGTGGTTGTTGTGTTTGATTCATCCGCAAGATAAGCAATAACCTGTTCAACTAATAATTCGACTTCCTCATCACTTAACGGGGTAGCTTCTTTGCTGTTATCAAGTACTTTGGCACTAACCTTGTCATTGCCCATAGTGCTATTGCGCGCAATCACTTGATTGAAGTGCAACTCAAATTCATTGAAGTGTTCCTTTGCATCAATCGCATCAACCGCGTGTGTAGCGCCTTCACTAACTGATTGTTTGCCGTTATCAAGCAAACTCTTGCTAGCTGCGGCAAAGTTTGCCGCTGTGTCATTTTGACTAGTCATTGATGAAGAGATTAAAATATCAAGCATTACCGCTCCGGATAGTGCGCTATCAGCTGTATAGCGCGAATTTATTAATTTAATTAGCTAGCTCAAAAAAACTACCCAACACACCGAGTTATCAAAATTCGGCCTATCGATATTTAATCAAGCAAATAGCGCGCCACATAATGATTTTTTAATGGCGTTTGCGGTGAAACGCCATCATTGAAAATTCATCAGACAACTTTTGTTGCTGCTTTTGCTCGATAGCTTGTGCAGCTTGATGCTGCTTGGAAATCAAGAACTCAATGGATTCTGTGTGTTGCTTTGCTTTAAGCCATTCTTGACGCCTTGAATCTACCGCAACTGACGAACGCGCGATAACATCTCTTTGTTGGCTAATTGACTGATCTATTTTCGCTAAAAAATTTTGAATTAAAATAAGCTTAGATGCAGTTACTGGCTGCCCACTATCGGGTGCCATTTGCGTTAAGTATTCTTGCTTATAGTCAGTCAGCGCCTTCATCTGCTGTTGCATTTGCACTAGCTGTTGCTGCGCACTGCTAAACTTATTTAATGCCGCTTGTGCCTTTTTCTCTGCCAAGTCTTTGACAATATTTAGCTGCTTAACATTAGCCATTATTGCAACGCCTCACCCAGTTGAGTTAAAGCCACCAATGATTCGTCATAAGGATGTGATTCTTTCATCGTTTGCTGACAAAACGCTTCAATGACCGGATAAAACTGAATCGCTTTATCCACTTTAGGGTCGGCACCGGCGACATATGCGCCAATTGAGATTAGGTCTTTGTTTTGATGATAGAGCGAGTAATTTTGTTTGGTAATTCGAGCATAATCGATATGCTGCTCACTCACCACCATTGGCATGACACGAGAAATAGATGCTTCAATATCAATTGCCGGATAATGCCCTGATTCAGCAAGTTTTCTTGATAACACGATATGACCATCGAGGATCGCCCTTGAGGCATCAGCGATGGGATCTTGTAGGTCATCACCTTCGGTCAACACGGTATAAAAGGCGGTAATAGAACCTTGCCCTTCTCCACCATTTCCAGCACGCTCAACTAATTGTGGTAACTTAGCAAACACCGATGGTGGATAACCTTTGGTTGCTGGCGGCTCACCGATAGCCAGCGCGATCTCCCGTTGGGCCTGGGCAAATCGAGTCAATGAATCCATGAGCAGTAATACTTCCATGCCCTGATCACGAAAGTATTCAGCAATGGTGACTGATGTTTCACAAGCCTTCAAACGCATTAGCGGCGAGGTATCAGCTGGTGCGGCAACAACTACAGAACGCTTACGTCCTTCCTCTCCTAAAATCTCTTCAATAAACTCTTTAACTTCTCGCCCACGCTCTCCAACGAGGCCAACAACGATAACATCTGCGCTGGTGCCCCTTGTCATCATCCCTAAGAGAACACTTTTACCCACACCAGAACCAGCGAATAACCCCATCCGTTGCCCTTTGCCAACGGTAAGTAGGGTATTAATCGCTCGAATACCGACATCCAGTGGTTGTTCAATTGGACGACGGGAAAGCGGATTAATAGGTTTAGCTTTTGCGCTAATATGTTGCTTTGTTTTTATGGGACCAAGCGAGTCGAGCGGTCTGCCGACTCCATCGATAACACGGCCGAGCAAATCCAAACCAACCGGCAAACCTTTTTGGCTGCTTAGTGGCTCAACACTGGCTCCTGGAAGTACCCCTTGAATTTCTTCGCTTGGCATCAAATATAAGACATCATCACTAAAGCCAACGACTTCAGCGGTAATTTTGCCACTTAAGGTTTCAACACTACATTGACTACCGACAGGGGCACGACAGCCGACGGCTTCCATGGTAAGACCAACAACGCGCTTTAGTTTACCAGCCATGACTGGCTTAAATTGGTTTACCTGCTCACTATAGGCATCTATTTGTTTGGCCCAATCACGCGTCATCATGCGGCTCTTGTGAGGTTAACGATTGCGGTGTTGGTTTCTCTTGTGAAACAAAATCATCAAATACCTGAGCACAGCGCTCTTCGATATCAAATGAGACTGAACTGGTCGCTGACTCGAGAACGCAATCACCTTGCCTTAACGATGGGTCAACCAGCAAGTTGAGTTGCCGAGACTGACAGGTTTTCTCATCCCAAATATCTTGCGCGTGCGCTAGATCGTCAGGGTTTAATTTGATTTCAATGCCTTTATCACTACCGAGTAAGTTTAACCCTTCGCCAATTGCCTGTAACAAAGGTTCTGGATTTTGAGTGATCTCAGTGTGAATGACTTTTTTAGCTAAACAAAGTGATAGGTTTACCATTGCTTGTTCGATTGACAAGTTTTGTTGCTCTATCGGTTGCTTAAATTGGTTAATAAGGCTGTCGAGCATTGCCAGTTTTTGATTAATGCTTGCCTGCGCTTGTTCAAGACCTTGTGCTGTCCCGGCTTCTATACCTTGCTCAATACCTTGCTGGTATCCCGCTTCATAGCCGTTGGCTAACCCTTGCTCTTTACCTTTGATTAGCCCTTCTTCAAAACCTTGCTCTTTAGCCTGTTCGCTTATCTGATCAAGTTCTTTGGCCGATAACGGCATCGGGGATTCGCTAACATCTTCAACTTCTACTGGCGTTTTATTTTGCTGTTGCTTAACTTTATCCTGGGCCAATTCAGCAACGTTCATACCAAAGGCATTGGTTCGGTTAGGTTCTATTTCAGTCGATACATCAGGAGCATACCAGCGCTTTAACAGCTCTAGTTCTTCTTCTGTTGGTTTATACATTCCGTCAATGGCCATTTTATTACCTTATCACTTTAAGGATGTAGCGAATTATAAGAACTCATCGCCGCCACCGCCGCCCAGCATGATCTCACCAGAGTCAGCCAGTTTCGTTGCCACGGCCAAGATTTCTTTCTGAGCCACTTCAACTTCGCTGACTCGAATAGGGCCCATTGCTTCAAGGTCGTCAACAAGCATCTCAGCAGCACGCTTGGACATGTTATTAAGAAACTTATCTTTAAGCGCTTCATCTGTACCTTTAAGCGCTTTCATCAAGTCATCAGTTTGTACGTCACGAAGTATTGCCTGGATACCGCGATCATCAACGTCAATAAGGTTTTCAAATACAAACATAAGATCTTGTAATTTCTGAGCCATTTCCTCATCCGTATCTCCGATTGAGTCCATCAATTGCCCTTCTACGCTATTATCCAGGTAATTCATGATATTAGCAGCAGATTTCAAGCCGCCCATTTTCGCGGCTTGCGCCCCGGCCTGGCCAGCGAATTGTTTTTCCATTATATCATTAAGTTCTTGTAACGCTGCTGGTTGAACTTCTTCAAGATTAGCAATACGCATCATTAGATCCAGGCGAATTTTCTCTGGAAATTGCGACATAATCTCAGCGGATTGTTCAGGATCGAGATAAGACAATACAATAGTTTGAATTTAGGGATGCTCGCTAACAATGATGTTTGCAACTTGACGCGCATCCATCCATTTAAGTGATTCAAGCCCTTTAGCGCTGCCGCCCAGGATAATTTGGTCAATAATGTTTGACGCCTTATCCTCACCCAGTGCTTCAATTAACGCTTTTCTAATAAAGTCTTCAGAATTTAAACCTATGCCAGAAAGCTCTTGTATGTCATCCAAAAACAGTCGTAATACGGCCTGTACTTTGGCTGGGGTAAAGTCACTAAAACGCGCCATCGCTTGACCAACATATTGCACTTCTTTTGGCTCAAGGGAACGTAATATGCTGGCGGCATCTTCTTCTTTTAAACTAAGTAATAACAACGCCGTTCGTTCAAGCCCACTCAATGATTTTGGGTCAAATTCTTCTTTTTTCTCTTTAATTTCTTCTGCCATTAGATTAACCGTTTATTGAGTGGAATCATCAGCAAGCCAGTTCTTAATGACTTGAATAGATAGGTCGGGTTCATTTGAAACAAGCGCACGCACCGCACGTAGTAAATCATCATCTCGATGAAGGTCTGGTATTCTTATCGAGCCATCATCGGCATAACTATACTCATCATCAGAAGCTGCCAGCATATCAACAGTATCTGCCGCGAACTGGTCATCAAAGTCAGCCAATTCATCTTCGTTAACAGTGGTGGTTTCTTCTTCAACCTCAGGGTGCATCAAGCGATTTAACATCGGACGGACAAGAGCCAGAATAATAACTAAGATAACCAAGGCGCCAAGCCCCATTTTCACGTAGCGCGCAAACCATGCTTGCTCCCACATTGGTTGCTCAGATATTTCGTCAAACTCTTCTTTGTGGAAAGGAATTGAAACAACCTCAAGCAAGTCGCCGCGCGCTGCGTTATAGCCAATACTGCCCGAAAGTAGACGACGGATATTTGCCAACTCCGCTTCACCTCGTGGCTGACTTACCGCCTCGCCACCATCGGCACCTGCCACCATGGTGTGATCTAGGGCAACCGATACACTTAGTCGTTTAATGATGCCAACTTGCTGGCGAATATGACTAATTGTGGTGTCTAACTCAAAGTTTCGAGTTGCTTCCTTTTGAAAACGACCATTTTTTGATGTTGTGGAGTCGCCAACCTTTCCTTTAGTTGCCTGGGCCGGAATATCAGATTCCATTGGTGGTTGATTCGACAATGCACCAACAACACCGCTAACAAGATTACCGACGTTACTATTTTCTAGCGTCCGCTCGCTACGAATCGCGGGTAAGTCCGGGTTATAGCGTTGTTGAGTTTCCTCAACAGAGGTGAAGTCCATGGCAACATCAACTTGCGCGGTATATTTACCGACACCGATGACGGGAATCAAAATTGAATCAATTTTAGCTAAGTAATCAAGTTCTTGCTTACGCTCTTGTTCAAATTCTTTACGATTGCGAATACTCGAGGGGTCTTCATTTCCTGATTTAAGCGAGCGGCCATTTTGGTCAGCAATAGAAACTCGACCGGGGGTTAGGCTTGGCACCGCTGATGAAACGATATCAACGATAGAGTCAATTTCTTCCTGGCCAAGTTGACGGCCACGATTAAGCGTTACAACAACCGTGGCACTTGGCTTTTTGTCATTGCGTGAAAATACATTTTCTTTTGGAATAGCTAAAAGTACTTTTGCCCTTGCGACATTTTGTAGTTCAGCAATGGCTGACGATAGCTGACGTTCACGACTGTGTTTTAAGCGTTCTCGCTCTAGGCGTTGTGATACACCAAACCCCATATCTTGCATTAGGATTTCGTCACCATTTGACGGACCCGCTTGCATACCAGAACGTTTAAGCGCCAACTTAATTTCTTGATATGATTCTTGGGCGACCCAGATCGTATCTCCTTCAATCTTATACTCAAAATCTTTATTTTGGTCTAAGAAATCCAAGGTTTGGATAAACTCTTCCGTCTGCATTTTGCCCAGTGGACGATATTCAGGCTCTTTTACTAAAAACAACACCATCACAGCAATCACTAAACAGGCTGCAAGCGCAATAATCATCATTACTTGGCGTAATGTATCACTACCACCAAATCCTTCAAATGTACTTGATTTTTTTGTCGTAGTGTCTGATGAGGAAGTGGATGTTAACGGGGTATCATCACCGTTAACGGCTATCTCAGTCGATTCGCTTGCTTGTGCCACTGCGTTACCTTTTTAATCAATGTGTTGTTCTATTTTTAGCCAATTGAATATGACTAATAAAATTGGCGTTATAATGTCATATTATTAATCTACTTTACATGCTCAGGTTAAATTAAACTGGCATATTCATGATTTCTTTATAGGCTTCTACAAATTTATTACGAACTTCAACGGTGGCAGCAAACGCAACGCTTGATTTTTGTGAAGCAATCATTGCATCTGAGATGCTAACACTTCGATCGCCCATTTCTACCGCGGTTTGTAGTTCTTTGGAATGTTTTTGCAATCCATTGACGTTGTCCACTGCACTTTTTAACATCGCAGAAAAGTCGCTGCCGTTTACCTGATTCGATTTAACACCTTCGAGTGAAGGAGAGCCCATTTGAGCCTTTGAAATCATGCTTTGCATATCGTTAAACATTGAATTTGCGTTAATGTTCATGTTAATTACCCTTTGACATAAATTTGACGAATGCGATAAACGACCACATAGTATGTTTATAAAAGCAAAAAGCCTGCCAAGAGTACTTGGCAGGCTTTGATGGAGGCAATAATCGCGCAGCTAGGCAGGTAGTTCAATGCCCATATCACGAATCTTCGCCAGCTTGTAACGCAGAGTACGTGGGCTAATACCAAGTTTTTCAGCAACAGCTTTACGCGAACCATTACACGCACTAAGCGTATCAATAATAATTTGATTTTCCTGTTGCTTCAGCTCATTTCCCAGCATGTCAGCACCATTATTTTGACTATTTGTAGCTAACGGCTCAACCGCTGAGGTGATCGTTGGTTGCGCTGCTAATGGTTCTAGGTGTTCGATAATGATGTCTTGTGCTGTAATCTCGTCGCCAACGCAAAGTATTAATGAGCGTTGAATAACATTGTCCAACTCACGTACATTGCCAGGCCAGGTATGGCGTTGTAACGCTAATTTTGCATCCACTGACATTTGAGGAGCTGTTTGTCCCGTTTTGCAGTGACGCCCAAGTAAATACTCACTCAGTGGTAATATATCACCCGGGCGATCTTTTAGGGGTAGCCAGTTGAGTGGGAAAACATTTAATCGATAGTACAAATCCTCACGGAAGGTTTTATTAGCAACAGCCTCCCTGAGATCGCGATTTGAAGTCGCCAATACGCGTACATCTAACGAAATGGTTTTGCGTGAGCCCAAGCGCTCAACTTCTTTTTCTTGCAGAACCCGCAGCAGTTTGGCCTGCAGGCTAATATCCATTTCTGTAATTTCATCAAGCAAGATTGTGCCACCTTGTGCTTGCTCAAACTTGCCAGGGCACGCTTGAAGTGCTCCAGTAAAGGCACCTTTTTCATATCCGAATAATGTAGACTCCAGCATATTTTCAGGAATAGCAGCACAGTTAATCGCCACAAATGGTTTATTGGCACGGCTCGAGTGATTATGAATATACTGACTTAACACCTCTTTGCCTGAGCCTGATGGCCCGTTTATCATTACTGATGCCTCACTCATGGCGACTTTCTTGGCTAGCGCCAATAGCGCATGAGATTTCTCATCGCCAACCACAGGGTCATTGGTTGCAATCACCGGCACCGGCATGTAGCGACTGACAAGGTTTAGCAATACTTCAGGAGCAAAGGGTTTTGACATATAATCTGACGCCCCCTGACGCATCGCGCTTACCGCATCATCGATGGTTGCATAGGCAGTCATAAGCAACATCGGTAAATCTGGGAATTTTGCCTTAATACTACGCAATAGTGCCAGTCCAGACATGCCCCCCATTTGCACATCGGATACCACCAAAGCGACCTTCGTTGTCTTTAATGTTAATAATGCTTCTTCACCACTTTCACATTCAACACACTCATAACCACCAAGAATTAATGTATCAACCAGGGCTTCACGAAGACCCGCGTCATCTTCAACGACAAGTATTTTATTATTTTCCATTTGAAAAACTCCCAGCTAACCCATTGCACATTTTGTTATTATTTTGCGTTTTCATCGTTAGCTTCCAATTGCATGCTTAATAATTGATGCCGCTTCACGCTGCAACGGTAAAATAATCGAAAAGTTAGATCCTTTACCTATTTGAGAAATAAGATGTAACTTTCCTTTATGCGATTTTGCCACCGACTGTACTACCGCCAAACCAAGCCCAGTGCCTTGGCTTCGAGTGGTAAAGAATGGTTCAAAAATCTTTTTCTGCTGTTCCTGACTTATTCCCGGGCCATTATCAACCAGCGAAATCTCTACTTCACTTTCGCCATATCGCCGTGCTACTAAATGCATTAACAGACCACTAGGTTTAGCTTGAATGGCATTTTGGATTAGGTTGGTTATCGCGCCACTAAGGGCACTGCGATTACCTAATATTAAGAGGTCAGGCTCAGGCAGGGTCACCATCAAATTCGCTTTATGTTGCGTCATCATCGCATCACTCGAGTCTTTCACTTCGCTTAATAATTCCTGCAACGATAATTCATTGGCTAACTGCCCATTATCACTTTTAGCAAACATTAGCATGTCATTCACTTGGCTCTCCAAGTCTTTCAACCGGGCCATTAGCTTGTCATGAAAGCGCTCTTTGGCGTGTTCTGGCATCACATTGCTTTTTAAATTAGCCGCGTAGAGCATAGCTGCGGAGAGTGGTGTTCTAACTTGATGCGCTAGTGAAGCAACCATTTTCCCCAATGCTGATAAACGTTGCATATGCGCCATGTTGTTTTGTAATTGGCGAGTTTCGGTCAAGTCCGTTAATAAAATCAACTGGCCATCTTCAGGTGCCAGCGACGAGGTTGCGATCTTTAAGCGACGCCCATCTTTTAATGACACCTCATGGCCGTCATCTGCTCTCGGTTCAAAGGACTGATTAATCACACTAAACCACTTTTGACCGATGATATTACGACCAAAGAAACTCAGCGCCATTTTGTTGGCCTCTTCCACTAAACCATTACCATCAAGAATAATCACACCAGAGGGAAGGATATCAACCAAATGTGCCAGACGGTTTTGCGATACCTTATTTTGCTCTGAGTTAATTGCGTTGATATGTTGGGCCATGGGCACCTCGTCAATATTTTGTCTTTAACTTAATACTAACGAATAATGCACTTACCGTGCCAAAGAGTAACCAGTTGTTTTAAAACAATAAAAACCCGCCTGAGCGGGTTTTATTTATTAATGGCTGGCGAAAAACTGAATTAGTTGTCCTTTGACATTCCGTACTTGCGCATTTTTTCGACCAGGGTCGTTCGGCGCATACCAAGCACTTCCGCTGCGCGCGATACCACATAGTCCTGCTGCTCTAAAGCTTGTCGAATTAAATCCACCTCTAACTCAGACAGCATTTCTTTAAGGTTTACCCCCTCCGCCGGTAGTTCGGTTACCATATTTTTCTCTGGTAACTCTATCTCTTCCTCGCCACTAAATAACGCAGCAAACGCATCTTGCTCTTGTAACTCTTCTGGGTAGTCTGGTTGGAACTCAGGTACATCTAGATGACGATATTTTGCGGGCAAGTCGTTTACATCAATGAGATTGTTTGGATACAGAATAACAAGCCGTTCGACCAGATTACTCAGCTCCCTGACGTTTCCTGACCAATCATGTAGCATGAGGGATTCCATACAGCGCTGGGTAAAACGTATTGTGGTGTCATAAGCCGATTGCATTCGCGTTATCAGCTCTTGTAATAACAGCGGAATATCATCTTTGCGCTCACGCAGGGCGGGCATTTCTATCGGGAAGACATTAAGACGATAAAATAAATCTTCTCTAAACTTTCCTTCACTGATGCGATCTTCTAATTGCTGATGCGTTGCCGCCACAATCCGCACATCACACACTAAGGTTTTATTACCACCAACTCGCTCAAAGGTTCGCTCTTGCAAAACACGTAACAGTTTCACCTGCATCGGTTGTGGCATATCACCGATTTCATCTAAAAATAATGTGCCCCCTTCAGCCAATTCAAAACGCCCTTTACGAGCGGTAAAAGCACCAGTAAATGCGCCTTTTTCATGACCAAACAGTTCACTCTCTAATAGCTCGGGGGGGATGGCGCCACAGTTAACTGGAATAAATGGCCCCTCACGGCGCTTAGAATAATAGTGTACATTACGCGCTACCACTTCCTTACCAGTGCCCGACTCTCCAAGCACTAAAACATTGGCATCTGTTGAAGCAACTTGCTCAATCAGCACGCGAACATCTTGAATATTGGCACTGCGGCCAACCAGACTGCGAAATAGCATTGAAGATGAACCAGCAATTGAATTAATCCCCGGGCGCTTATTAATGAAATCTTGGCAATGATGCAGCTCTTGGGTTAGTTGCGCATAATAAAATGGCAGTTCAATGTGACCAACTAAATTAGGGGGCTGTGGTGACGTTTGGTTATTACTTTCACCAATCAACAAAAATGGCTGCTTTGGATATTGCGCAAGAAACTGTGATGTCGGCCCCAACGTATCATAATCGATAATGAGACTACGGTAGATAATATCATTGGTGTTTAACGCGTCTACCAACGCCTCTAGACTATTAAAAGAGGCGACAGATTCACCGATGAATTCCAATATGGTATTCAGTTTTTCTAATTGAGCCGGGTTAGCGCTACAAATTAAAATAGAGTCAGAAAGTTGCATTGTGAAAAATTACCTTTTTATCAATAATTCCGATTCCGTGGAATTAAAAAACCGAATAAACAGTCAAAAATTAGAACATTCTATTAAGGGCCGTCATTTTACCTGCCATTATAAAAACTTAGCAACAGTCAATTTATTGGCGGATAGTATTAGAACAGCAACCACAAATAGTGTCAAACTAAAATGGCATAAGTATTGCTTAGTTATTAATGTAAGTACTGATGTAAGTATTTAAAGCTAGATAATGTCAAATTACCGTATAATTGATGATCTAGTAGCCGTATATACGCCAATAGTCATGGCGCATAGTAAAAAGATACTATAGTCTAGACGCAGCGTTTTATTTTAATCACTATTAAATAGTTTATTTTGTTGGAGCTTTTGTATGACTCGCTTATCAATTAAAAAATACCGTCAAACGAGTATTAATAATAAGGCTGAAGAAAGCCCGCACCAGTTAGTTTTAGAGCTATTCAAGCAAATATTAGGCAATATTGCAGCGGCTAAAGGGGCTATTGCCCAAGGCGACATTGAAAAGCGCAACAAGTTATTAAATCAAGCAATCACTTTAATTGGAGTTTTAGAGGGTTCGCTAGATTTTAACCAAGGTGGGGAGATTTCAGACAATTTAGCTTCACTCTATGAGTATGCGATTCATTTGTTGTTCCAAGCAAACTTAAACAATACAGAAAAAGAACTTGATGAAGCGCTACAAATTTTATTGCCGCTACGCAGTGCTTGGGAACAGATCCCGCAAGAAGAGCAAGATAAAGTGCAATTTAGTGAGTAAATTAAACGCCTATGAGTAGTGAATTGCAGCAGCAAATTGAACTTAGCATTGAGCAGTCTAATCAACTGCTTGATGCATTCGAACAGTTTCATCTTGACAATAGTGATGAAAACTTAGAGAAGATTAATTCCTTGTCCGCTCAACGAGACATTGCTTTACGTGAGCTATTTAGCCAACATCAACCACAAGCGTTGGGGTTATTTTCGCAGCAACTCAAAACCATTGGCGAGCTTGACAAGCAGCTACTATCTATCGCGAATGCACAAAAAAGCAATTTGGTAAAAAAAGTCCTAAAACAAAAGAAAAATACCAAGGCAACCAACGCCTACCTGAGTAAATAAACGAGCAACAAAAAAGCCGCATTGTATTAAACAAAGCGGCTTTAATCGTCTTAAGGCAGAGCTTATTTAGTCTGTTTAACCACACCAGGCATATTCTCTAGCTGCGACATCACATAACTACTGGTCGAGGTCATATTAGCCACTAGCATATCCATCGCATTATATTGAGAAAGCAAGCGCGCCTCATACTTTTCCATCTTACGAGTAAATGCGGCCATATCATCTTCTAGTTTATCTAATTGGCCTTCAAACCCTTTGATACGAGAATCAATTAGACCGCCAGATTCAGTATAGTTCTTCAATAACGACTCTGTGCTAAACGCAAAACCTGGCTTTTCATCGGTGCCAATAAAGAAGCTTTGTACCGCATCAGGGTCTTCACTTAGCTTGTCTTTTAATACACCGCTATCAAGGGATAACTTGCCGTATTGATCTGATTCAACCCCAAGCTGCGCGAGCGATAGCGTGCCGCCAAGCGCATCACTGCTAAATGATTGACTTAATGTACTACGTAACTTTGAGGTAACACCACGTAGCATTGAGTCACCAACCATTGGCCCGCTAATCCCCTCACCCGCTTGGCCTAATTGTTTTGCCGTATCGTAATATTCGTTATAAGCTTCAACAAATTTAGCCAGTTCTTTTTCAACTAATGAGTTGTTTTCACTAATAGAAACATTTGACACGTCATCGTCAACACCTTGTGCTTTTTTGGCGGTCAGTGTAATACCATCAATCGGATTTTTGAATTCATTGGTTGCGCTAGTTAGACTAATTTGCCCATCAATGGTAATCGAGGCATCAAGTGCCGGTTTAGTTTCAATTAAATTCGATTCAACGGTATCAGCTGGCGCAGGACCACGACTAAGTGGATCGATAAAGGTAACTAGGTTATTGAGGCTGCTGCCCACCGCTAAGGGGGTTGTACCATCGGCTTGCGTGGCGGTTATATTTAATTTATTTTCAAGCCCGGTGTTATTAGAGGTCATCACCAAGCTTTGTTTGCCATCGCTATCGGTAATGATCGTTGCCGTTACATCATCGTTATCGGTTGAATCATTTATTTTATCGCGTACATCACTTAAGGTGTCAGTCGCACTAATATCTAGGGTAAAACCCGTGGTATTGCTAGGCGTGGAAAAAGTCATTTTCCCTTCACCGACTAATGCAGCTTCATCAAAAGGCGTTGACATCACCTTGTGCTCTTGCGCTAAATTATTAACTTTGATGTCATAACTACCCACTTGAGCCGTTTTATCCGCGGATATCGAAACGAACTCATCACCACCGCCAGAAGAACGAAGCTGATAGTTTCCCTCTTCTTTTAATTTACCCAGTGAACTAGCCAAATTGGCCAAAACTGATTTTAGCGTGCCATTAGCAGAGATATCGGTGGTTAAATCACTACCTTTTTTATTAATACGATTTTGAAAGGGAACACGTTCAGCTTCAACAAATGCAGATACCAAATCTTGCACTGGCATACCAGAACCCATACCTGTAAATGAAATACCTGACAT
>CAKZQF010000103.1 GCA_937139475.1 uncultured Gammaproteobacteria bacterium
AAGCCTAAGTACCGTCATTCATGGCGGCAATGCCGCGGTGCCATGGATGGCAAGGAGCGGCGATGTTCATGGACGAACCTTCAGGCTTTTTGCTCCCGGCAAAGCCTAAGTACCGTCATTCATGGCGGCAATGCCGCGGTGCCATGGATGGCAAGGAGCGGCGATGTTCATGGACGAATTAAACTTTAAAATTTGATACCAAATCATTTAATTGTGCAGTTGAAGATGATAGTTCAGTACATGAGTGATTAATGTTTTTAGCCTCTTCTGCCGTTTTGTCAGATACTGATTTCACGTCGATAATATGGCTATTTAACTCTTCAACAACACTTGCTTGTTCTTGTGTTGCAGCTGCAACCTGCATACCTAAATCTGAAATTGTGGTGATTCCAACAATAATATTCTCAAGTGAATGACCTGCTTCGTCGGCGCTACTGACGGAGTCTTTAGCCATATCTAATCCACTTGCCATGGCATTTACAGCCCCTTCAGCCCCTTGCTGCAACTTCTTAATCATGTTGCTAATCTGCTCTGTCGACTCCTGTGTACGCTGTGCTAAAGTGCGTACCTCATCAGCAACCACTGCAAAGCCGCGACCTTGCTCACCGGCGCGAGCTGCTTCAATCGCAGCATTTAATGCAAGGAGATTTGTTTGTTCAGAAATACCAGTAATAACGCTAAGTATGCCACTAATTTCGCCGATATCCTGAGCCAGTGTTTCGATCACATGCGAAGCCGTATCGACTTCACCATAAACAGAGTTAATCTTTTCAATTGTTTTGCTAACAACTAACTTGCCCGTATTAGACTCTTCGATTGAGTTTGAGGCGGCGTCTGCCGTTTCTTGGGCATTATGCGCTAGCTCCCTTATTGAAGCGGCCATTTCGGTTGTTGCCGTTGCAATCATATCGATACTACGCTGTTGCTCATCAATATTAACTAAGGTGCCATTAGATGAACTTGATAGTTGATCTGAGGTTTGATTAATGTGCTGTGCATTAGAAATAACACCGCCAACGATATCTTGTAGCTGGCAAGTAAACTGATTAAATGAACTCGACAGTTGCCCCACCTCGTCCTGCGAATTTACCGCTAGTTTCTTTGTTAAATCGGCGTCCCCAGAGGCAATATCACTGAGCATTTTAGAGGCATCACTAATGGGGCGTGACACGGCCAATACCATGCTTAAACCAAGACCAATTAACACTGCAGCAATAAGTAAGCTAATAACGACTAACGAAAAGGTTGCGTTGGTGATAGGTTGATAAACTTCGGTAATAGGCAGTGCGATAATCGCGAACCAGTTAAGCTCTTCGATATACTTTGAAGCAATGATAATACCTTGCTCTTTAAGAGTGACCAGGTTAACTTGAGAGCGGTCTAGTAATTGATTCGCCGCCTCATGATGCAATGCGCTTAGCTTGGTTCCTATGCTGACCGCTTGGTCTGGATGGACCGTTATATTGCCTTGTGCATCGGTTAAAAATGCATAACCGTTATTGCCAAATTTGAATTGCTTGATAAATTGAGAAAGTTCAGGCATTCCCATCCCGATTCCAGCGACAGATTTTTTATCATGGGTTCGGTAATTGATGAACAGGGTTAAGGTATTTGCTTGTGCATCGACATCAATGTCTAAGCTATAGGGTTTGCCACTATTGATGAAGTTATAAAACCACTGGTCAGAAGAGCTGCTGCTACTTATTTTTCTAGCTAAGCCTTTGTCTGTGTAATAATTACGACTTTCCCCATCGACATAAAACGCAACGATACCGTTAGAATTTTCGCGCGTGTGTTTGAGGTATTCGACAAGTGTTGAAGCTCGCTCGGGACTAAGTAATTCATCACTGATAAGAGTATTGTTTGCCATCGACTTTGACACAACCAATGGCTGCTGTAATTGCTGGGCAACACCAAACGCCACATTATTTAAAGTTAGGGGAATCTCTTGCTCAGTGATCCGCGACGACACTAAATCACGCATCGTATTACTGCTGATAAGCGTGGTGATCACAATGCTCACCAGCAACGAAATCGCGATGATTCCGGACAGCTTGTAACGAATAGAAAGTGATTTCAACATAATATGACCTATCTTATTGGTTTGTTGGCTTCCCTATGCAGAACAAAGCTATCCCTAAGCGTGCTTGAATTTTCTGCAATTGTATATAAGTTGTCAGTAGTGTCAACTTGGGCGTAGTGAATAAGTATTATTTTAATAGTCTATGGTAATGGAAAAGGATAGTAAATGCTTGAGCTTAGGCATTATCTGCGGTTGAACATTAGCTCTAATTTAATTTTAAAAGCAAACATCATTGTTTTTGATTTTCATCAAGAGATAAGGGGGGAGTTCTTGTTCAGTGCTACTAACGAAATTCACGCCGTGATATTCTTGCCAAAACGTTGCTAAACAAATTAAAGGTATCAAAAATGAGCTGTTGTGATGACATTAAATTAACCCGTGGCCTATTGCCCCTAAAGCAGGCAAAAGAGCAGATGTTGGCTAGCTTGACTCCTGTGAGCGAGTTGGTTGAAATTGCTTTAGAAAGTAGCGTTAATTACATCCTAGCAAGCGATATTCTCTCTCCGATTAATGTGCCTCCTTTTGATAATTCAGCAATGGATGGCTATGCCATGAGTCAGGAGTCGCTGGCACAGTCGCTAACCCTAACGCAGGTGGGAAAATCATTTGCGGGTCAGCCATATCTCGGCGATGTCGCTGTCGGTGAATGTATTAGGATCATGACTGGCGCAAAGCTTCCAGTGCAGTGTGATACGGTAATTATGCAAGAAAACACCTGTGTCAATGGTCAGGAAATTACCTTCAAAAGTGCGGCACGTCTTGGACAAAATGTGCGTAATTTGGGCGAAGAATTTAATCAGGGACAAATTGTTCTTAGTAAAGGAACGCGAATCACGCCGCGTCATGTCGCTTTGTTGGCTTCACTTGGCTTTAAAACGGTATCAGTATTTAGACGCTTAACTGTTGCGATTTTTTCCACAGGAGATGAACTGGTCGCTTTAGGACAGCCTTTAGCGGATGGCCAAATATATGATAGCAATCGATTTGCCCTGATAGCGATGCTTGAGAAACTTGGCGTGGATATTCTTGATTATGGTGTACTTGCGGATGATCCGGCATTGATAAGGGATACTTTCATAAAGGCTGATATCGAGGCCGATGTTATTATTAGTAGCGGTGGTGTATCTGTCGGAGAAGCAGATTATACGCGAGATATTATTGAAGAATTAGGTAATATTGAATTTTGGAAACTGGCGATTAAACCCGGAAAACCTGTGGCTTTTGGTCACTTTGATAATAGTACTTTCTTCGGCTTACCTGGTAATCCTGTCTCTGCCATGGTGACATTTTATCAACTTGCTAAGCCTGCCTTGCTCGCATTAAGTGGCGGCGTGGTAGAGCCAGCCTTGAAGATAACAGCGAAATTAACCCATGATTTGAAAAAGTCAGCAGGGCGCTTAGATTTTCAGCGAGGAATTGCTCAATATATGCCTGATGGTTCAATTGAAGTGAGCTCTACCGGTATGCAAAGCTCAAGCATGATGGGCAGTATGTGCCTAGCCAATTGCTTTATTGTACTTGGTCAGGAGCAGGGCAATGTGAGTGCGGGTGAAGACGTGACTATCGAGCTATTTGATAGTTCATTAACTTAGGAATTTAAGCTTGTGAGTTTTGAAGAAATTCTTTCTGATCAGGAAATGAGCCGCTACACGCGACAGATATTACTGCCTAGTATGGATATTGAGGGGCAAGAGAAATTAAAGCAAAGTAAAGTCGCGGTGATCGGCGCTGGGGGCCTTGGTTGTGCAGCCGCACAATATCTTGGCGCAGCAGGTATTGGAGAGTTGACCATTATCGATTTTGATGAGGTAGAGTTATCAAACCTTCAACGTCAAGTGCTACACCAACAGCATAATATTGGCGACAACAAAGCGCTTTCTGCTAAGGCTTCCATTGAGGCTAATAACTCAGAGATTAAAGTAACGGCGATAACCCATAAACTTAACGCCAATGAGCTTATCGATTTATGTAATAGTCACGACATTATTGTTGATTGCTGTGACAACCTTGCAACCCGAGTTGAGCTTAATCAACGCTGCTATGACACTAAAACTCCGCTAGTTTCGGGGGCTGCCATTCGTATGGAGGGCATCATTAGCTGTTTTGATTACGCCGATGATACGCCCTGTTATAACTGCTTAAGTCAGCTATTTGGCGAGCAACAGCTTTCCTGTATGGAAGCTGGTGTGCTTTCGCCTGTCGTTGGCATTGTTGGGGCTATCCAGGCGACTGAAACGATTAAATTGCTCGCTAATATTGGCACGACATTAGTTGGCCGCGTAATGTTATGCGATATCGCTCACATGTCTTTTAGAGAAATGAAACTGGCGAAGTCAGATAGTTGTAAAGTTTGCCATTTGGCAGCAGGTGAAACACGTTAATATTGTATAACATTCTCAGCATATTTGGTTTTTTGTCCTAGACTAAGGAATAGGAACGATGCTTACTTCATCGGTAAACACAGTGTGTTGAGGAGAATTATGGTTTCAGCAACCAGTAGTATGCTAGCCAAAAATATTAGAGATTATCAGGTAACATACGGCAGTAGATTATTTAATCACCTATCAATTTCATTAAGTGCACTCCATTATTTTGATGCCAGTGAAGCGCAATTGAAGGCTTTTTATGCGAGCTATATTGATCGCTTAAGCGAACGCTGTGAGCAGCAAGAAACATTAGACCCAATAAGCCAACAAAGTGCAGCGCTGTTTGACGATTACAAAAAGCAGCTAACTGAACTGGGAATTGAAAAGACCTTAACCAAAGAATTGACTCGTTTAATTCCTGGCATCGTTGCAGGTGGGTTTTACGCGATTAACCGCTTAGCTAGCGCTATTTCACTAGATGATATTGAAGAGATAGCCGCTTCGTTAACTTGTTGGCGCATTTATTATTTAGAGTTGGGAGCGATAACTGACAGTGTAGATCAAACACCGACTAAGATCTTACGTCAGTTGGCTAAGGTGATGGGAAACTTCCGCTTTCCCCCAGGCAATACCTGTGATCGGATGAAAAATATCTTAACTTTGCATGATTATCAAGCAAACCAAAACCAACCTGTTGAGATTAGTATGGAGATTATCGCCGATGCCACGGTAAAAATTTATCAAATGAGCGGCGATTTTACCATGCTGCATGCGCTTACGGGATCAGCCTCATTGAAATCGCTTTTACCGTATTGTGAGGACCAGGAACTGGCGCTGCGTTATTTTTGGCAGGCTGTTGTGGTAGCTTATCTAAGTACAGGGGGAGCGCCAATGACATCAGTTGAGAAATCCCCATTATTACCCTGGTCTGAGATTTTTAGTTTCTGTCATCAGTCGCCCAATGAGCATCTAATTGAGCTATGCCGTGCCTGCCATCAACTCGATGATATTTTGCCTCACGAACGTTGCCATCAGGTCGCTTCGCGCCAGGTGTTTCTTAATCGTTAGAGAGACTCTCTTGTTGAGCGGCTTTCTGGCGTTCAACAAGACGTCTGATAACGGGGGTTAAAATCAATTCCATGGCAAGTTTCATCTTGCCACCTGGCACCACTAATGTGTTAACTCGAGACATGAATGAACCTTCTATCATGCTTAAGTAATATGGAAAGTCCATCGACTCAACGCCCCTAAAGCGAATAACAACAAAGCTTTCATCGAGGCTTGGAATATCTTTGGCGCTAAACGGGTTAGACGTATCGACCGTAGGCACACGCTGGAAATTAATATTAGTGCGAGAGAATTGCGGCGTGATGTGGTTAATGTAATCGTCCATACTACGCACGATTGAGTCCATCACTTTCTCGCGGCTATGGCCTCTGTCATGGGTATCACGAATAATTTTCTGGATCCATTCAAGGTTTACAATAGGTACCATGCCTATTAGTAAATCAACATGCTGTGCGACATTATGCTCTTCGGTCACTGCGCCACCATGAAGCCCCTCATAAAACAGCATGTCGGTCTCTTTGGGTAAATCTTGGAAAGGAGTAAATGTGCCGGGCATTTGATTGTAAGGCACGGCCTCATCAAATGTATGAAGGTAGCGTCTTATTTGTCCTTCACCAGTTTCACTATAGGAAGAAAAAAGCTCTTCGAGCAAACCAAAATCATTCGCTTCAGGGCCAAAATAGGACAGGCTCTTATTCTCTTCTTTACATTTTCGTATCGCTAAATCCATTTCTGGGCGGGTATAGCGATGAAAACTATCCCCTTCAGTATAGGCAACATTAACCCCAAGTTTTCTAAAGATATGCTTAAAGGCTGTCGTGGAGGTGGATGTTCCCGCACCAGAAGAGCCCGTTATGGCGATTATCGGATGTAACTCAGACATGAATGTTACCTATTTGTTAAATTGGAGTGTATATAATCAAGAAAGCACGCTTAGGTCAAATTTAGTTCGCTTTTGGGAAGTAAATTAACCGATTCATACAGCTCAGAGTAGACTAAAACGATATCGCCGCACTCGAGTTGTTGTTTTAATTGCTCTACCTGAGTTTCGATACTGATCTCATGCTCACCGTAGTCAGTGCCTTCGCGTAATACATGTTCTTGCAGCAGTGCGTTAAGCGTATCCAGTGAGAGCTGGTTGATGGGGATGATCATTTATCCTTCACTTCCTTGAAAAACTCTGCAATTCGTTGCTCTACATAAAAGCGTGGACGCCAGGGATACTTTCCTTCGATAAACCCAACATGACCGCCTTTGGCACACAATTCATACTCGATTTGTGTCGACAGTTGATCCTGATGTGGGATCACGGCATGAGTCATAAACGGATCGTCTTTGGCGTGTAAGATTAAGCTTGGCACGGTGATGTCTTTTAAAAACTGCATTGCGCTGGATTTCTGATAATAATCATCAGCATCCTTGAATCCGTGTAATGGTGCAGTCACTAACTGATCAAACGATTTAAAATTTTTAATTAGTGCAAGGTTGTTACCGCATAGAAGGTGCTGCCCTAATTCTGGCATTTCCTGCAATTTGAGCTTTAAATTACGCTTCATACGGCGTAATAAGTGTGTTTGATAGATCCTTGAGAAACCGCGCTTTAATTTTTTCTCACAGGCTGATAAATCAAGCGGAGGTGAAATTGCCGCCGCTGCTTTGAGTAATGAGTTCTCTTTATATTTACCTAAATACTTGAGTAGCATATTGCCACCCAAACTATAGCCAGCGGCATATAGATCTGCATTAGGAAATTTTTCTTTTAAGTACTTGATGAAATAGCGAGGGTCGTCAGTTTCACCTGAATGATAGGCTCTAGGCAAGCGGTTGGGCTCGCCAGAGCACCCTCTAAAGTGCATCATCACGCCAGGCCACTCATGCTGCTTTAATGACTTGAGTAGGCGATAGGCATAATGTGATTTAATAGAGCCTTCGAGGCCGTGAAATAATACCACTAGCGGTCCACTGTAGGACTTAGCTAGTTTTTGTGTCCAGATTAAATCGACAAAGTCGCCATCTTCCAACTCCAACCGTTGCGGAGTGCCCAAAGGCTTTTTCCGGCTGGTTAATACATCGGCAAAAATTGTTTGAACATGGGGATTGCGTGCCCACCAGGCTGGCTTGAATTTACTAGGTTTTTCCATCACTAAAATGACTGAGCTCTGTGGTATTTAAAGAATTGAAAGTGTAAATATAGCAAAATTTAACCACATTGCCCACGCCCAATGGAAAACAGGGTCGCGAGTGAGACTTCATCTAGAGATTCAAGTGCAACGCCTGCGCCGATCAGACAACTCAAAATATTAGCCTGCGCTTCAGGATTATTGCCAGGTAGCTCAGGTAGGCTGTTGATTAGCCGCCATTGTTCTTCTTTTTCCAATGCTAGCTCCATGGCTAGCATCTGTTGGTATTGTTCTTGATCTAGTTTGCTCTTGAGTTCACGACGTAATTGTCGAAAAGGTGAAGTGAGTTTACTGTTCCAATTGTCGGTTTGCTTAATCAAGTCCATCAGTTGAAATTCATCAATGGCACAGCCATGGGATTGCGCATAGCCACACAATAACAATAGATTTATGTTGAGTTGATACTGATCTTGTAGTGGCAATAAGATACTTTCTACTTGGCTGTAGTGCTTTAAACTATATTGCCACAACTCGTCGCTACTAAGTTTCATTACCGCACTCTTTGTCAAATTCCTGCTGCTTTGCATCAATTTGCTCTTGCAAGTCCAACCAATCCATTTCGAGTTCTTCAAGGGTCGATTTTAACTCCCCTTGCTCGCGCAATAGTGGAGCAAGTTTAGCTTTGTTTTCTGCTTGATATAACTCAGGGTCTGCAAGCTGACTTTCAATATCGCTAAGCTGGCCTTGCTGTTTCTCCATTTGCTTATCGACCTTGTCAAATTGCTTTTTCAAGGGCTGTAAGGTTGCTCTGAACTGCGCTTGTTTACGCTTGAGCTCTTTACGATCGATTTTATTGCTAGTGGACCCACTAGTGGCTTTTTGGCTTGATATCGCGAGTTTGTCTGCGGCGCGCTGTTCTTTTTGTTGTTCGCCAAGCCATGCGTGATAATCATCTAAGTCACCTTCAAATGGCTCAACTTTTTTATTATCAACAAGGTAGAAATCGTCTGTTGTTGCGCGCAAGAGATGACGGTCATGGGATACGATCACCATAGCGCCAGTAAAGTTTTGTAATGATAAGGTTAGCGCTAAGCGCATTTCTAAGTCGAGATGGTTGGTCGGCTCATCGAGCAATAGTAGGTTAGGGCGCTGCCAAGTTAAAATAGCCAAAGCAAGGCGAGCTTTCTCACCACCAGAAAACGGCGCAATAGCCTCGGTTGCCATGTCGCCAGTAAAGCCAAAACTACCGAGGTAATTACGCAGCTCTTGCTCTGTTTTTTCCGGTGCGAGTCTCACCATGTGCTCAAGTGCAGTGTCTTGTTTACGCAGCGAGTCCAATTGATGCTGGGCAAAATAGCCAATCTTTAGATCACCAGCGGTAACTAATTTACCTGACTGCTGTTTTATTTCGCCTGCCAGCAACTTGATCAGCGTTGATTTGCCTGCGCCGTTACGCCCCAGTAAGCCTATACGTGACCCTGGGACCAAGTTCATCTTAATGGATTTTAATATCTCAACATCGCCATAGCCGGCAGACAGTTTTTCCATCTGAATTAACGGTGTAGGTAGCTGATCTGGTTTGAAAAACTTGAAACTAAATTGACTGTCGACATGAGCCGGGCCAATTTCCTCGAGTTTCTCTAATGCTTTTAAGCGACTTTGTGCCTGCTTAGCTTTGCTTGCCTTGTAACGAAAACGGTCTACGAAGCTTTGCATGTGTGCTTTTTCCTTTATCTGCTTTTCATGCATGCTTTGTTGCAGGGCAAGTTTTTCACTACGTAGCTTTTCAAAAGCACTGTAATTTCCAGAGTAGGAAAATGCTGTTTGCTGTTCTATGTGAATAACTTGATTGACCACGTTATCGAGAAAATCTCGGTCATGAGAGATAAGGACTAAGGTGCCAGGGTAGTTTTGTAGCCACTTTTCTAGCCATAGCACCGTGTCTAAGTCGAGGTGATTGGTTGGTTCATCAAGTAGTAATAAATCCGAACGGCACAATAAAGCTTGGGCTAAGTTCAGGCGCATTCGCCACCCACCGGAGAAACTCGATACCGGTAAATTCAACTGGGCGTCACTAAAGCCTAGTCCATGTAGCAGCTCACCGGCGCGAGCCGCAATGCTATAGCCGTTAATGTTGTCGATGGCATTGTGCATTTCTGCAATCAGGTGACCGTCATCATCAAGCTCAGCTTGTTTTAGTTTGCGCTCATACTCGCGGTACTGCACATCGCCATCAATACAATAATCGATAGCACTGCTATCAAGCGATGGCGTTTCTTGTTTAACCCAAGCAATTTGCCATTGGCTTGGCATGGAGAAGTCGCCGCTGTCTTGATGCAAAATACCACGGATAAGAGCAAATAAGCTCGACTTACCACAGCCGTTAGCGCCAACAAGACCGACTTTGGACGCTGGATAGATTGTCGCGTTAGCATCTTTTAGTAATTCTTTTCCGCCGCGTAATAACTGTAAATCTTTGATGACTATCATGTGGTTTTATTTGCTTTAAAAATTTGCCTCGGATAATAGCTTATCCAGACAATGGTTGGAAATTTAAAATAGCTAATCGCGTTACTAATGCGTAAAATAGCGGGCAAATAATTTGGAGAACTAGCATGTCGTTACCACGAAAAAAGCGCTTTATCGCAGGTGCTAAATGCCCAAAATGTCAGGCAGTCGATAGTATAATGTTATACAAAGAGAATGATGTAGAGAAAATTGAGTGTGTTGAATGTCATCATAAACAATCACAGGTGACTGAAGCGGTAGAAAAAGCAACTGCTCAGCCACAACAAGTGATAGGTGTATTTAAACCTTAATAATGGGGTGGGGGTGGCTCAGGAGCATTGGAGACTGTTGAGCCTTGTGACATCTCGCCAATGCGAGTGCCTAAGTACTCTATTTGCGTGCGTTGGCGGTCAACAAGTTCGTTGAGCATTGCTATTTCATCACTTAGTTGATTGATTGTGTCTTCCTGAAAGGCCACTTTCATTTCAATATCGTTAAGCCTGTTTTCTAATTCTTTCATTATTAATATTCTTTCTTAATGGCCGCTGCCATGTTGCCAAAATTCAGCATAGCCTGAACTGCTTTCGGTGATTATTTTACCTGACTTTGACTCACTTATGGCAAAAATTACAGAACTAACTGGGCGCGAATCTTTGCGCGGGGTGACTTTCCACTGTTCTAATTGCTTGCCCGTTGCGATATCCCAGCGGTTGAGTAGTCGACCAGGGCTACCGGTATAGAGCTGCTTGCCATCATTTGAAAAGCTAACCGCGCTAAAAATGCGAGAGCGCGAAATATAGTCAAGGCGACTAATTTCTTTGCCGGTCTTTAAATCCCATATTGCCGATACTTTTTTGCTTCCAGCACTAAATGCATATTTAGCCTGTGGGTCTAATGCAACCTTGGTAACGCGTGTTGGGTGAATGTAGCGATGAATCACCTGAGCCGTCTTGGTGTCCCAAAATAATGCCGTATAGTCACTTGCGCCAGTGAGGGCATAGCGCCCATTGGCTGACATCGCTACCGAGTTTATTTTTTCGTTGTGGCCAAGAAATTCAATCCGGCGACCGGTGAAAATATTAACGTGTACTACAATACCATTCACTTTACCTATAAGCACGTCGCCATTATTAGCAATGGCTATATCTCGAATGCTTGAGTTGCGTAGTTTGGTATAAGTGAGGGATTTACCGCTTTCAATATCCCACACCGCAAATGCTTCATCTTCAGCCGTTATTGCGTACTTATTATTAGGAGAAAGTGCTGTAAATAACACAAGGTTTTGCTCACCTTGAGCCCAGCGATGTTTTTGTGTGTTGTCGGTTAAATCCCAGAGGATGATGTCATGAAAACTCGATGAAACCAACGCTAAACTACCGTCGGCCGAAATTGCAGAAGAGAGCGCGCCATTACCAGCATGTGTCCATATTTTATCTGGGGTGTCTTGGTTACTACATGCAATGAGTAAAACACTCGTCAAGATTAAAAATATCTTCTTTACCATGAACTTTTGCCAACTTAAGTTATCAATAGATGAATGATTTTGTACCATATTCAATGATGATATGGGGCAAAAGTGGTGCGATCAAGATTTATCTTAGTAAAAAGCTTGAATCGTGAGGCAACTATATGGCATAAAAGCTACCATAAAAAATAATAATGCGTTGTGATAGCAGCGTATTGGTCAAATTTAAGGGTACCCATGAACAAAATATTAAAAGTATCAGCGATCGCAGCAGCGCTACTTGCTGTTACTGCATGTAACGAAAAGAAAGTTGAAGCGCCAGTTGAGAAAGCGGCTGTTGAATTAAAAACTGAAGATCAAAAAGCGGCTTATGCTATTGGTGTTTCGGTGGCGACTTATATTAACAAGAGCATTGAACAGCAAAGTGAGCTTGGCCTAACGACAGATAAAGCGCTTATCGTTAAAGGTTTTACTGACGGTATCGACAGCAAAGCACAAATGACAGAAGAGCAAGTAAAAGAAGCACTGATGGCATTTGACAAGAAAATCAACGAAGTGCGCGCCGCTAAATCAGAAGCTGATGCAGCAAAAGCGAAAGAAGCTGGTGCTGCATACTTAGCTGAAAACGCTAAAAAAGAAGGTGTGGTAACTACTGAATCTGGCCTGCAATATGAAGTGCTAAGTGCTGGCGAAGGTGACAAACCAACGGCAGCAGATAACGTAACCGTTCACTATAAAGGAACACTAACAGATGGTACGCCATTTGATAGCTCATATGATCGTGGTGAGCCATCAACATTCCCACTAGGTGGCGTGATCCCTGGTTGGACAGAAGGTGTACAACTTATGTCGCCTGGGGCGAAGTTTAAGTTCACTATTCCTTCTGAACTAGCTTACGGCGAACGTGCGACAGGCAATATCCCTGCTCATTCAACACTAGTGTTTGAAGTTGAATTAATTGAAGTGGTTAAAGCGCAAGCGGCACCAGCACCAGCTGAAGAAGCTAAGTAGTAGATAACCTATTGCTAAACAAAAAAATCCAGCTACGGCTGGATTTTTTAGTTTTAGGCTAATGATATGAAATGTCTATCTCTGCGGCGACCTCAAATCGCCTAAATAGTTTATGCTTCAGTTTTACGCGAAGGCAAAGGTTGCTCACTGTGCTTTTCGTGTAAATTTGCTAACAGTTGGTCTTCAAAAGAAAAGCGATTTTCTAAGCCGTCGATTAAAGTCGATAAATGCCGGTCAAAAGCATCCAAATAATCATTAAACGGTTCGGCATACTTATCAGCAAATTCAACGATCATTTCCGTTGATAATGTAATCGATGGAATAAGCTCTTCGGCATGATGTAGGCTAGCTTTACCATGAGTTTCACACTGAGAAACCACTTCTCTGTAAACCTCAAAGTGTCCTGTCGATACATAATCAATCAAGCGATTACAAAATTCTGTTACATCATTGGTATCTGGTAGTTGCTGCGTGTTCTCACCATATGGAGGAATACCGGCAATCTGACAATAATTGATAATTAGCTCTTGGCGTTTGTTGAGCCATGTATCAATAAGCTGGTTTGAACCTCCCCACTGCTTTTGTGCTTGTTCAATTTTCTGTAGCATGAAGGGTCTCCTTTTTTTTGACCTTGTATTTAGATAAGTTAAGGTAAGGCGGTGCTTAAATCAATGTTTTTTAGTATTGAGTTTGATTCATATCTAACCGACTGTAAAAATTACTTTTATTTGGAGCTTGCTCATTTAAGAGTAATGAAATTAACTCTGTTTCGATGTAGGGGGTTAGGGTGGTTTTTATTGTGGTGGTAGTTCTATGTTATTAGTGCGCCGTCAGGCGGCGATTGTTACAATACGTGTGATCAGTGACTACTAGGCAATTTTATGAAAAAAATAAAGAAGTTAAGTGAGACTCGTCAGGCCTGGTGGTTTTTTTGCCATGAAGATCAGTTATGGCTTTTATCTGACAATTCGTTCCCCATGGCCTCCCTTGAGGCGCTTGGTTATGACTTTGATCGACAATGCCCAAGTTATCTACTGGACTATTATCAGGGAAAACCCTGTATTTTAGTTGATTTGCAACATCAAGGTGTTCAGTTTCAGTCAGGCCAATGGCATGACATGCGTTCCGTGCTTAATTTATTTGCACAGGAACTTGCCTTAATTGCCGGCCGGGCTTGTCAGGTGGCCCATTTTATTCGTACCCATCAATTTTGCGGGCAATGTGGTGAGCGAATGCTGAGCATCACCTGGGAGGTAGCAAAGCAGTGTAAATCATGTGGGCATCGTGCTTATCCTAGATTATCACCTGCCGTTATTATGGCTATCGTTAAAGATGGTGACGTGCTGTTGGCACAAAATAAGCGCAATAAAGGCGGCATCCATTCGATTCTTGCTGGCTTTGTTGAAGCTGGTGAAAGCCTGGAGCAGTGCGTGAGCCGTGAAGTATTTGAGGAAGTAGGGTTAAAGATAAAGAATATAAGCTACTTTGGTTCACAGCCATGGCCATTTCCGCACAATATGATGATTGGCTTTATTGCCGACTACGCCGGTGGAGAGATAAAACTGGAGCCTAATGAGTTAATTGCTGGTGGCTGGTATAACGCAAGTAACCTACCTGAAATCCCTGGTCCTCATACAATTGCGCGGGAAATGATCGATCATGTGCTTGAACTTAACCAACAAACTACTGAGCAAATTGATCTAAGATAGTATTTTTGGCAAAGGCGGTGTTACAATGTCGCCAAATTTTATCATATTCAATGTAGGACTATTTCATGGCAGAGTTAAAGAACGACCGCTATCTTCGCGCACTTTTAAAGCAACCAGTGGACCAAACCCCAGTATGGATGATGCGCCAAGCCGGTCGTTATTTACCAGAATATCGTGAATCGCGTGCACAGGCAGGTGATTTTATGTCACTTTGTCGCGACGCTGATTTCGCTTGTGAAGTGACACTACAGCCACTTCGTCGTTATGACTTAGATGCTGCAATTTTATTTTCTGATATTTTAACCGTGCCAGATGCAATGGGCTTAGGTTTACGCTTTGAAACCGGTGAAGGCCCGATCTTTGATCGCCCATTAACTTGTTTTCGTGACGTAGAAAAGATTGGTATTCCTGATCCTGAAGACGAGTTAGGTTATGTAATGAATGCCGTGCGCACCATTCGTAAAGGCCTAAATGGTGATGTTCCGCTTATCGGTTTCTCTGGTAGCCCTTGGACACTAGCCACTTACATGGTTGAAGGTGGTACATCAAAAGCATTCACTAAAGTGAAGAAAATGATGTTTGCCGAGCCAAAGACAATGCACCTATTGTTAGACAAACTAGCTGACTCAGTGATTTTATATCTAAACGCTCAAATTGCAGCTGGTGCACAGTCAGTGATGGTATTTGATACGTGGGGCGGCATCTTATCACCACGTGATTACCGTGAGTTCTCTTTACGTTACATGGCTAAGATCGTTGACGGCTTAACCCGTGAAAACGAAGGTCGTCGTGTTCCAGTGACCTTGTTCACCAAAAATGGCGGGCAGTGGATTGAAGAGATTGCGGCAACAGGTTGTGATGCTGTTGCATTAGATTGGACTATCGATATCGATGAAGCGAAAGCACGTATAGGCGATAAGGTTGCTCTTCAAGGTAACATGGATCCATCAATGCTTTACGCATCACCAGAGCGTATTGGCCAAGAAGTTCAGCATATCCTAGAGAAGTTTGGTCATGATAATACCGGTCACGTATTTAACCTAGGCCATGGTATCCACTTGGATGTTGACCCTGAAAATGCTGGCGCATTCATTAAAGCAGTGAATGAATTATCACGCCCATTCCATAAATAACCGTTAACGGTTATGATGAAAAAAGCAGCCTCGGCTGCTTTTTTTAGTTTTAGGGGGGAGAGATGCAATTAATTATTGGTAATAAAAATTACTCAACCTGGTCACTTAGGCCTTGGTTGCTATTAGATTATTTTGAGGTCACCTTTGAGGAAGTTTTAGAAAGCCTAGGGCCAGACCAACTTTCTCAGCGACTTGGAAAATATTCTGCATCCAGTAAGGTGCCAGTATTACTCGATGACGATGACGATGTTGTGGTTTGGGATTCACTAGCGATTTGTGAATATATCAGTGAGCAATGCTTAGATGGTCGCGGTTGGCCGCAGGCTACAGCTAATCGAGCGCTAGCACGTTCTATCAGCGCGCAAATGCATAGTGGTTTTGGTGCAATGCGTAATGAAATGCCAATGAATATTCGGGCTAAACGTCGTTTAGAGTTATCACATGATGCTAAATGTGATGTCGCCCAGATTCAGCAGCTTTGGCAAGATGCTCTTGCACAGTCAGATGGCCCTTGGTTATGTGGCGAGTTTTCTATTGCCGATTGTATGTACGCGCCCGTAGCGATGCGCTTTATTACCTATGGCATTGAGCTAACGCCGGTGGCGCAAGCATATGTTGATAAGATATCAGCGCTACCTTCGATGAAAAAATGGGTAGCTGGCGCGTTAGAGGAAACTGAGATTGTTGCCATAGATGAAGCAGGAGTCGAACGCTAACAGGTGTTGATGAGCCACCCTTCGGATAGTGGCTCATCAACGTTTAGCGTAAACTATTGTTGCAATACCAATTCACGATAGCCCACTAAACCAAGTACCTGCTCATTTTCAATCACTGGCGCGTAAGCCAAGCCAAAGCGCTCAAACAATCGTGCGCAATAGCGAACATCCATTTGTGGGGGCACAGAAATAAGTGGTTTTGCCATAATTTCGTAGATGTTCACCCGCTCTGGAGAACGATCTTTTGCCAGTACTTGTTTGGCGATATCTGCAAGTACTAGTATGCCATAGGCATCATGTTCGGTGCGCTTATCGACAATGATCACATCGGTATTGTGTTTCTTCATAGCATCTATTGCATCGCTCACCGTGCTCATGCCATTGAGTGTGACATAATTATCAGTCATCACGTCTTGGGATTTAACGATTGTCGTGTTGTTCACAGTTCGTTCTCCACTGTTGATTTTAATTGGTTAATTTGATGACTTACACCCACGGCATCTTCCACGTCTATTTGAATAGCCATACCAGAGCCTGGCTTTTTATCGAATTTACCAACATTATTAATGGTTTCAATAATATGGCGACTGAGATGCTCCTCCACGATAAATAAAAGCACATCACGCTGGGTATCAAGGGTAAGTCCAAAAAATGTTTTTGATTGATTTAATCCTTCACCGCGGGCGTTGTTAATAATGGTTGCACCCGTTGCGCCAGCCTCTCTTGCCGCATCCATAATCTTATCGGTGCGACTGTCTTCGTTAAACACGATTATTAATTTAAAATGCATAATAGTTATCCATATTATTCTTGTTCGTCGGCTGGTGCTTTGCGCGCCAGTTTTTCAGTGATTTGTGCATAGGCCATGACCGACATAATCGGAAATAAGCTGGCGAATGCAATTAAGCCAAAGCCATCAATTAAAGGATTTCGGCCAGGTACTGTTTCTGCCAGCCCAAGACCTAGTGCTGCCACTAAGGGCACAGTTACCGTTGATGTGGTTACGCCTCCAGAGTCATAAGCTAATGGAATAATAAGCTTGGGTGCAACTAATGTTTGCAGAACAACAATGACATAGCCTGCCATAATGTAATACTGAATGGGGTCTCCAACAACGATGCGATAACAACCCAGCGAAATACCAATAGCCACACCTAATGCAACGGATAGACGTAGTCCCCATACGCCAATTGAACCGCCAGACACTTCGTTGGCTTTAATGGCTACGGCAATTAGCGACGGTTCGGCAATTGTTGTGGCGAAGCCAATGAAAAAAGCAAATAAATAGACCCAGTAGTAATCGCTCCAATCAAGGGTAAATGCGATGTTTTCCGCATCTGTCGCACCCGCTAAAAAGACTGGGTCAGTCAGTTGCTGAGCCATTAAACGCCCAAGGGGAAATAATGCCCATTCAAGCCCGATTAAGAATAACGACAGGCCTATTAAAACCCAGATGAAACCAATAATCACCCGGGTGAAATTAGGCAAGGGCTTGCGAATAACCGCGAATTGAAAACCAAATAATATTGCTGCAATTGGCACAACATCGCGAAAGGTGGCTATTGTTGTGGAAACGATTTGGTCGAGTATTTCGCTAAATATCATAAAACAATCATTCCATAGGCCATGACAAAAATCATCGGCGTTAAAGACGCGAGTGCAATTAAGCCAAAACCATCAATCATTGGGTTGCGTCCTTTGATAGAGGAAGCGAGTCCGACCCCTAAGGCCGTGACCAGTGGCACTGTAATTGTAGAGGTTGTAACGCCTCCTGAGTCATACGCAATGCCGATGATTTCTTCTGGCGCAAAAGCAGTCATTATCACCACCAAGATATAGCCGCCAATGATAAACCATTGTACTGGCCACCCCTTAAGGATTCTCAAAACGCCAAGCAGAATGGCAACCCCCACGCTTAGTGCCACACTCATGCGTAACCCGTTAGCGTATTCGGCCATTGCCGCGTCGGTGGTGTTAATCAAATGACCATCGGCGGCGACTTTTGCTGCTTCTGCAGCGACAGCGATAAGTGCGGGTTCAGCTACCGTTGTACCAAAGCCTAGGGCGAATGCGAAGATAAGTAGCCAGGGTACACTGCCTTTTTGAGCAAAGGCATGGGCCATTGACTCACCAATGGGAAACAGTCCTTGCTCAAGGCCATGGATGAAGAAAGTAAGCCCCAATAGGACAAACAATACACCGACAATGAGTTGGCCGATATTAGGGAGTGGTTGTTGTAAGACGGCTAATTGAAAAAATAGAACAACAGCGATTATCGGGGCAAGATCCCGAATACTGCCTATAAGAAACTTGATGAGCTTTATCAAGGTATTGCGCAATTTAAATCTCCTTTTGCTTTATCCCAGCCTAGCAAATACAAAGCAGATTGACTTGATCTTAAACAAATTATCGATAAAGTAATTGAGGGGACCCTTGATGAAAATAAGGCGCTAATATGACGCGATTATTGATAGTTTTATTGATATTTTTCTGTGGTAGCGTGAATGCCGCCGACACTAAGCTTAGCGTAACAAAGCAAATTGTAGATGATTTATTGATCCCTTGGGGCATGGAGCTAATAGGCGAAAACCGTTTAATCGTGACAATGCGTGAAGGCGATATTGTTCTTGTCGAACTCGACAGTGGTAAAACAACACAAGTATCAGGAGCGCCTGTTGTCCTAGCAAAAGGACAGGGCGGCTTACTCGATGTCAAGAAATCCCCCAACTATGCAAGCGATGGTTGGCTTTATTTTACTTATGTCAAAGCGCTACGAGGTCAAGGAGCAACCACGCTTGCACGGGCTCGATTGCAGCAGCACAAACTCACTAATTGGCAAGAGTTATTAGTCTCACAATCCCGCACCAGACACAGTCGCCATTTTGGTTCGCGTATCGCCTTTGATAACTTGGGGCATGTATATTTTTCCATTGGTGACCGTGGTGTTCGCGACAGTGCGCAAGACCTAACCAATCACGTGGGAAGTATTATTCGGCTTAACCTTGACGGCACTATCCCTAGTGATAATCCCTTTATAAATACCGCTAATGCACTCCCCGAGATATACAGCTATGGTCACCGCAATCCACAAGGGCTGGTTTTTGATCAAAGCACAGCTCAACTTTGGGCAATTGAGCATGGCCCGCGCGGTGGTGATGAGTTGAATTTGATTAAGCCGGGGCGAAACTACGGCTGGCCAGTGGTTTCACATGGCAAAGAATATATGCTGCCAATCGCCGTTGGCGAAGGCACAACCAAAAAAGGCTTCGAGGATCCAATTCAGGTCTATATCCCATCGATAGCGCCCTCTAGTTTATTACTTAAACGATCAAGCCAGGGGGCCACGCAATTTTTTATTGGTGCATTAAAGCTAACTCACTTAAATCATTTAACATTACATAAAAATAAGGTTGTTAATCAGCAGCGGCATTTACAAGCGTTAGGCGAGAGAATTCGCAATGTGATTGATGGCGGCAACAATACGCTGATTATTGCCACTGACAAGGGCCAGATTTTACGAGTCGCTATTGATGGAGGATAGGTAGTGGTTTACTAAAATGTTGGTATTTCAAGTAATAAAAAGGGCAGTGATGTTAAACACCACTGCCCTTTAGTATCGTAAATTTTACTTTATTGCTGTTCGCGAGAAATAGCGCGATAGGCAATATCTGTACGATAAAATGATTTATCCCAGCTAATTTGCTTAGTTAGGTTGTAAGCTTGTTGCTGGGCTTCAGTTACGCTGTTACCTAATGCGGTAGCACATAAGACACGGCCGCCCGCTGTTACAACATCATTGCCTTGCATCTTGGTGCCCGCGTGGAACACTTTTGCACTGTCTGTTGCTGGCGCAATACCAGAGATAACATCACCTTTAGCGTAACTGCCTGGGTAACCGCCAGCGGCCAATACCACACCAACGGCTGCGCGAGAATCAAACTTCGCTTCAACAGTATCCAACTTCTTAGCAAATGATGCTTCAACCAGCTCAACCAAGTCTGATTGCAAACGCATCATAATTGGTTGTGTTTCCGGATCGCCAAAGCGACAGTTATATTCAATTACTTTCGGTGTGCCATCGCTCATGATCATCAAGCCAGCGTATAGGAAACCAGTATAGGTATTGCCCTCTGCTTTCATACCATTAACCGTTGGATAGATAACTTCGTCCATGATGCGGTTATGCAGCTCTGGGGTGACTACTGGCGCAGGAGAGTATGCACCCATACCGCCAGTGTTTGGCCCGGTATCGCCATTACCAACACGTTTGTGATCTTGGCTAGTTGCCATTGGCAATACGTTATCGCCATCAACCATCACGATAAACGATGCTTCTTCGCCATCTAAGAACTCTTCAATAACAACACGGCTACCCGCTTCGCCAAAGACGTTGCCTGCCAGCATGTCTTTAATCGCGTCTTCAGCTTCTTGTAGAGTCATCGCAACGATTACGCCTTTACCCGCCGCAAGGCCATCTGCCTTAACAACAATTGGCGCGCCTTTTTCACGAACATAAGCAATAGCCGGTTCAATTTCAGTGAAGTTTTGGTACCAAGCGGTAGGAATGTCATGACGTGCCAAGAAGTCTTTGGTGAATGCTTTAGAACCTTCAAGCTGTGCTGCGCCTTCACGTGGGCCAAAACAGTTAAGGCCAGCGGCTTCAAAAGCATCAACTACACCAATAACCAGCGGCGCTTCAGGGCCAACAATGGTCATTTCAACATTGCTGTCTTTAGCGAAAGCAATCAGGCCTTCGATGTCACATACATCAATTGCCACATTTTCAACTTTATCTTCCAGTGAGCTGCCCGCATTACCCGGCGCAACATACACTTTACTTACTTTAGCTGATTGAGCCACTTTCCACGCCAGCGCGTGCTCACGACCACCACTACCAATAATTAATACGTTCATCTTGTTACCTTAAATTAAATGAAAATTGAAAAATATGAAGGTAGATAGTTTAATTTCTAAGAGCAGGCGCGGAACTTACGTATGTAAGTGAGCACCTGCGATAACGAAATTAGGCTATCTAGCAAAATATTTACAATTTTAGTGACGGAAGTGGCGCATGCCGGTAAATACCATCGTCATGCCTGCTTCATCAGCTGCCGCAATAATCTCTTCATCACGAATTGAACCACCCGGTTGAATCACACAAGTGATACCAGCTGCCGCTGCGGCATCGATACCGTCACGGAATGGGAAGAACGCATCTGATGCCATTACTGAGCCCGGTACAACCAAGCCTTCATCTTCTGCTTTAATACCAGCAATTTTAGCTGAGTAAACGCGGCTCATTTGGCCAGCACCAACACCGATAGTCATGCCATCACGGGCGTAAACAATGGCATTAGATTTAACAAACTTAGCGACTTTCCAGCAGAACATAAGATCTGTCAGTTCTTGCTCAGATGGCTGACGCTTAGATACAACTGTTAGGTCGTCTAAACCAACCATACCAAGGTCTTTATCTTGTACTAGCATACCGCCGTTAACGCGTTTGTAGTCGTAATCAGCGGCTTTTGCCGTAAACTCACCACACTCAAGCAGGCGAACGTTCTTTTTAGCGGCAACGATTTGTTGTGCTTCATCAGAAACTGTTGGCGCAATAATGACTTCAACAAACTGACGGTCAACAATAGCTTGTGCCGTCGTTGCGTCTAATTCGCGGTTAAACGCGATGATGCCGCCAAACGCTGATGTTGGGTCAGTTTTAAAGGCACGGTCATAAGCGCTAAGAATGTCTTCACCAATCGCAACGCCACAAGGGTTTGCATGTTTTACGATAACACAAGCTGGTTGTTCGAACTCTTTAACACATTCAAGTGCAGAGTCGGTATCGGCGATGTTGTTAAACGATAGCGCTTTACCTTGTAACTGCTTCGCAGTAGAGACAGAGGCTTCTGTTGGGTTAGCTTCAACATAGAAAGCGGCTTGCTGGTGGCTGTTTTCGCCGTAACGTAGGTCTTGCTGCTTCACTAATTGGGTGTTGAAGGTACGGGCAAATTTAGACTCTTCGCTGCTCTCTTCACGGTGTGAAGGAACCATGGTGCCGAAGTAGTTAGCAATCATGCCGTCATATGCAGCGGTATGCTCAAATGCAGCAATCGCTAAATCAAAACGAGTTTGGTACGTTGTTGAACCACCATTTTCGTTCATTTCGCTAA
The DNA here is from genome assembly GCA_937139475.1 of uncultured Gammaproteobacteria bacterium. Taxonomy (GTDB): domain Bacteria; phylum Pseudomonadota; class Gammaproteobacteria; order Enterobacterales; family Psychrobiaceae; genus Psychrobium. The sequence continues at coordinate 22,350 of CAKZQF010000103.1, forward strand.
TGACGCGGTCATAGTCAGAGGCATTAACAACGATAGTGGTGTCTTTGTGGTTTTTAGCCGTTGAACGAACCATGGTTGGGCCGCCGATATCGATATTTTCGATAGCATCTTCTAATGAACAACCTTCTTGCGCTACGGTGTTAGCGAATGGGTAAAGGTTGACTGCAACAAGATCGATTGGGTTGATGTTATTTTCTTGCATCACTGCTTCATCAACACCACGACGGGCTAAGATGCCGCCATGTACTTTTGGGTGCAATGTTTTTACACGGCCGTCCATAATTTCTGGGTGGCCAGTGTAATCTGATACTTCAATGGTTGCTATCCCGTTAGCTTCCAGCAATTTGGCAGTACCGCCTGTTGATAGAATTTCTACGCCGTTGTCGCTAAGTGCACGAGCGAATTCTACGATACCGTTTTTATCTGAAACGCTCAGTAAAGCGCGTTTGATAGGTCTTGATGCTGACATGGTGGAGGAGCCTCATTTGTCAAAGTTAATTAATAAAATCATTAGAATATTCAACTGGTTAATTAATTAAATATGCTGATGGCTTTAATTTGCTATGAATTTATTGAGCGGATGCTCAAAATTTGGCGCTATTTTACAAGAAAATGTGATCTATGTGGCAAAAAACTTCACTTTTAGGCAAAGTTTTTATAAAAGGGTTAAGAATCAGGACTCAAATGAGCAATGACAAGGCTTATAGAATGAGCCATTTATAAGCGAAGAAACATAGCATGCTAGTAACTATCGTGAGTAGTATGTTCTTTTTCCATAGCCCGATCACAACCGCAATGGCGGCGCCGACCAAATAAGGATTATTTAGGTTTAACGCTAATTCTCCTTGAGGAAAGAGAACGGCAGGTACCCAAATGGCGGTTAGCACACAGGGGGCACTGTATTTTAGTGCTTGCTCTAGCCTAGTTGGTAATGATACTGCATTGGCGCGAGCGTATAGCGCATAGCGTATGCCAAAGGTAACCACTGCCATTAAGGCTATCATTAGCCAAATATTAATTTCCAAAGGGGCATTGGCTGGTATATTTTCGTTCATGACTGTTCCTTACTGCGTAGCCATTGTTCTAGTGAATAACCTACTGCCATACCGATGATAGATGAAATCACCAACCCAATCTTGTGTGGTAACGAATGGGTTAGGATTGCTAGCGCGGCACTAGTCAGTACCCCCGCAATCATTGGCTTATTAATTAAATGGGGCATCACCATGCCAATAAAAGTCGCCGACATGGCAAAGTCGAGTCCCCAATTTGCTATCCCTTCAATATTAGCACCGAAGAAAATACCGACTAATGTGGCGAGATTCCATGAAACAAAAAATGCAGCGCCAACGCCGAAATAGTGCCAATGGTTCCTGTCGCTTTGTGGGTTATTTAGATAATGAGGGTAGGTTGCGGCATAAACTTCATCAATCAATAAAAAGCCTAACGGGATGCGCCAGCGTTGTGGCAGGTGTTTTACATGTGGCAGTAGACTCGCCGCGTAGATTAGATGCCGTAAATTAACAATCAGTGTTGCACCAACGATAAAGCCTAGGGAGGTGCCCGCAGCCAACATACCGACCGCGACAAATTGTGCTGAGCCCGCAAAAACGATGCTCGACATACCAATGGTTTGCCAAATATCTAAGCCGGCATTGAGGGATAGCGTACCAAAGATAATACCAAATGGAATGCCGCCAATAATTAACGGCAGGGCATCTAATACGCCTTTGATAAATAGTGCGTTAGGTGTGTCGGACATTGGACAGTGAATAAAAGTTTTATAGGGGGATAAGACTATGTGAGCAATTGAAAAAGTGCAATAGGCTTGCGTTATCTTTAGCGAAGGTGGGCGAATTTGTCATGCCAAGCTTGTTAAGCAATTTCCTCTCGGGAGAGCCGATTTAGTGAGAAGGGATGTTCTTTTATGTAACAAAATCTAAAAGCTGGCTGCTATATTTCATAAATCATTGCCATTTCAGTGAATTAGTACATTTAGTGTGTTTTTGGTTCTTAAGTCGCCAAATAGTTGTAACTGACCTAATATTAAATGAGCCCTTTAAAAGCCTATTATGTTTTAGCAACGACAGAGGAAAGAGCAATGAAGATATTAAATTTAATGTTGGTAGTAGCACTGGCCATTGGCGTTTCTTTTGTCTGCGCAGCAGATGAAATTACAGATAAGCTTAAAGCCAAAACTGAGTCGCTGTTAAAAATCAAAGTCACTAGTGTGAGCAAGTCCCCCGTTGAGGGACTTTATGAAATTATTAGCAACAGAGGTTTGCTGTACGCGTCAGCAGACGGACGTTTTGTAATGCAGGGCACCATCTATGATATGGATGATAAGAATAGAAATATTACTGAACAGTCAATCGCTAAGACCAGAGTAAGTAAGCTTTTGCAATACTCTGACTCGATGATCGTTTTTCCTGCTAAAAATGAAAAATATCAAATTACCGTGTTTACTGATATTAATTGCGGCTACTGTCGCAAGCTCCATTCACAAATCGCCCAATATAATGAATTGGGGATCACGGTGCGCTATTTGGCTTACCCTCGCGGGGGGGAGCGCTCTAGTACATGGCAACAAATGCAGTCGGTATGGTGTAGTAAAGATCAACAACAAGCGATGACTGATTCAAAAGCGGGACAAGAAATTGCACTGGCCCAGTGTGAAAATCCGGTGCAAAAACATTATCGCCTTGGCATTGAGTTTGGGGTTAATGGTACTCCTGCCATATTGCTGGGGGATGGCACCATGATCCCTGGCTACAAAGCTCCAGATATATTAAGTGAAATCCTTATTACTCGCTCGTAACAGCTAAGCCGAATGCAGCTGTTGCTATTCGGCTTTTGTTTACTACACAACTCCCCATAGCCTGGTTACTTCAGTAACTCTATGGGTGTAACAACTGAACATTTAACTGTTATATAAGAAAAGCAGCATATTGCAATAAAACATTAGTATTTACAGTGTGTTAGCTAAACTTGCTGGTCTGACTGTTACATTGACACTGTACACTCCCGGTTAAACTCACCCCGCAAGCAAATAATTTGTTTCTATTTCAATGCTTTAACCATTTGGCCTGAAAGATGCTTTCTTTATCGCTACGAGGCTCCACATCCAGTGTTTAGAGCAACACTCCTCTTCTATAACGAAGCACCGAGTCTCTAGAGTTCGACAATCAATAGCATCAGCGTTTGAGTTACTGGCGCTGTCACTTTAATTTTTTGAGCACATGGATAATAGAGTGGTGAATATCATGAAACTATCAATATGTAGACAGCTTATCAAGGCGGTGAAAACCACCCTGATAAGCGTGATTACCTTGTATGGAGCAACCAGTTTGATACCAGCGTACGGTGGTATCCATCCTGGTCTCGAATCTGAATTTTGTATGGCTGATGCCTATCTGCTTGAAGATGGCAATAAGCTGGTTGGTAGTCCGCCGGCGCTTAACTGTACCGCCAATGATGTAGAGATAACGGCGGTGGTTCCAGTAAACGCTTCTGAAGAATGTACTCTTGGCCAGACATTTTCATTTCCTGCCGATGTCACGGTGCGAACCAATGCAAATGACCGCTGGGACATTACCTTCTATTTACCGCTAACTGAAGTAAGCCCACAGGTGGTACATAATCCGGCAACGAAAGAAGACTGTAGCATTCTCTTACCGATACCTGCCGATAGCGGTGAAACTGCCGACGTTAATCTAGATGGTGATGCTTGTGGTGATATTACTAAGTCAATGGGTCCTGATGAGTACACTTTGTATAATCAATCAATCACTATGCTGTGTGCCGATGAAGACGGTGATAACCGTGCTGATTTTAACTACTGTGCAGCGTGGGATAATATTGAGCGTGACAACTGTAGTTTAGATGGTCCTTACCCAGGACAAATCCCAAACAACAAATCAAAGTGTAACTGTGATACCTTTAATATCGATGTCTTTATTACTCCTGAACCACCAGAAATCATTAAAACGTTGGTAGGCACTAATACGCACGCTGAACCAGGTGGTGTTTACACATTCGATGTTAGTTTTGATAACCCTAATGAGCATACTTCAATCTTCCTCACTTCTCTAGTTGATGAAGTTGATATCTTTGCTGATGGTACATATAACGTTGCCCTAGATCTTTGGGGAGCGCTTGATGTACCTGCAGGTGAGGGGGTTTATCTCACTGCATCCAACTGTGGCGCGTTGCTAAGTGGTGGTCAGATAGAAATCGTACCTTCGGGTTCGTTTAGTTGCCGTTTTGAAGTAACCATTGTTGATTCAGACCTACCTGATGATCAGAGTCCTGAACTTTATGATGATACCGTGCGACTTAGCCTTAAAGATAAGAATGGAGATGATGTCACTAACGGTGAAACTTGCCCAGCAGACTTAGCCGGAACATCAGGCAAATTCTGTAGTAATGTCGTTCGGGTTCAAGTGACGAACTTACCACCTGATATCAGCGTGGTCAAAACAGCCGATAAAGAGGAAGTATTAGAACCTGGCGAAAATGTTGAGTTTACTATATCAGTAACCAATAACTCTGATGCCTGGGATTCGCCAATAAACCTAGATAGCCTCAATGATTCTATTTATGGCGATCTAAACGGAAAAGGCGATTGTGCTATTAATGTCAGTATTGCTCAAGGTGCGACTTA
>CAKZQF010000104.1 GCA_937139475.1 uncultured Gammaproteobacteria bacterium
GACTAACACCAAATGAGTCAGAGAAAAGATACTGGCTTGAATACAAATCCGTGGCCAAAATTAGTTGACCACTACAGTAACAGAGCATACGCTACCTTTACCAGATTTAAATGAAGTTGCTGACTTCAGAAATAAATTTTCCAATTATTCGCGAGAAAGGCTTATTGAGTACGTTGAGAGTTTTTATTTTAAGGCTATTGAATCATATAAAAAAATAGTGGGTTTAAATTTTTCAGGTTTGGTGCATAAGTTGGACTTTATTAATAAACTGCCCAGTGAAATTTTCGTAGAAATAAATCGGAAAAACCCTGAAGAGTGGAGCTTTAGGTATGCATTTACATACCATAAAGGTAAAAAGTTGAGTGTAAGTGTCAAGATCGACCCTGAGCAACCACTTTTTTCGTATAGAGATGGAAGCTTATTAGTTGATGGTGTCCAACAAGAGTATTATCAATCTGGTGGAACAAGTTTGTCATATATGTTTTCGCCATATCAGGGGCCAGCATATAACTTAGAACAAGCGTCATTTACCAGTGCTATGCCAATTAGAACATTTGCCTATGAAAACATTAAGGAAGACTTTAAAAAAATTACAGTTGAAGATTTATTGGTGGAATTAGAGCTTAAAAGAAATAACTTGATTAATTAGTAGGAAGAAATAAGCGAAGGATTTTGAATAACTCTAAAGGCACCAGTTATTGTTTATTTAGATCTGAAAGCAATTGAGGTGGATACCTAAGCTTTTCTTATCCATATATGAGTTTCTACAACTTTAAACTTTATTTATAGGGTTTTAAATCACTGTGCTTGATTGGACGTTAGGATCGTAGTTCGTACTAATTTATATGCAGGCACGATACTATGAGCCATTTATTCCTCTTCCTGAGCAGGTAATTAGGTTCATATGCGACAGCTTTCGAACCACAAAAGCGAAAGCCGAGCAAAGTGTATCTATGGGGCTCAATACACTCATACTTTTTAGGGGGATTTAGACCAGCAACGATTTAGCCTATCTGTTCAACTTTTTATTTGCTTGCTTCATTTTAGCTTTCGTTGCAAAAGTACTCTTCACACAAGCCAATAAATTTCTCCGACATCGGCGAGCGCTGCCTCTTACTAAGCTCAATGACTGATAAATCTATTACCATCTCTTTAACCGATAGATCGATTTTAGTTAATTGCTTGTCAATGATTTCTTGTTCAAATATTGGTGCAGGTGCGATAAGCCAGGCATCCGAGCTTAACACGATGTTTTTTAGGGCTACATAGTCTGAACACATGACCGATGGCAATGAAAGGGGGCTTGTGGCGAACTTGCTAAAGAGTTGATACAGGGGATTAGACGCAGAAAGCTTTGTAGCACCGATTAACGGGTATGGCTGCAAATCCTGCCAAGTGATGTTCGATAGCTCAGTGACAGGGTGCTCATTATTTACAAAAATAGATAAGGGAATCGATTTTAATCGAGAGACTTTTATCTGCTCAATACTCGCGTAACTACCAAAACCCGCAATAATAAAATCGATTTCACGTTGTTGTAACCGCAGTGTAAGATCTTCCGGAGTTCCTTCGATAATTGAAACTTGTACTTTGGGGTAAGCTGCAACAAATTTTGGAAGAATGTTCTGGCAAACCAAGCCAGGACTCGCTCTCCCCAGCCCTATTTTTAACTCTCCTTCTTCTAACTTCCTATAAATATCAGCATTGTGCTTGATGTCATCTAAGTCGTGGAGAACTTGCTGGCATTGTTTAATTATTGCGTTGCAAAACGGTGTCGGTATTACCCCGGTTTTATGCCGCTCAAATAACACAACTCCTAAGCTATCCTCTAAATTCATCAGACTTCTTGTTAACGCCGATTGACTAATACACGCCAATTCAGTCGCGGCCTGAATTGAGCCCGCTTTTTTGATCGCAATAACATGCTGGAGTTGTTTTACTGTTAACATGGGTTGCACTCATCTATTCGCATTTTGCATGGATAGGTCAATATAACTCATTATTAATCATAATAGAAAGAGGCTATTGTTGAAACTTATCAAAATCACTCTAAGTTGGAGTTAATAATAATGTATAAGATAAAACCGATTGTTGCGGCTACTTCATTGGCTATGGTTACCTCTTTGTCGCCAGTTATTGCACAAGAAAACACAAAAGATAAAACGGTCACTAACTCGAAAATTGAAGTGATTGCTGTTATGGCAACTAAACGCTCTCAATCGATTCAAGAAGTGCCCATTTCGGTCATGGCTTTTGACGGAGATGAAATTGTTAAATCAGGCATTGAAGAAGTTGAGGATCTTGGGACGTTCACGCCAAATTTGTCTGTTTCTAAATCCAGTATGCAAGTTAGCCATACCATAGGCATTCGAGGTGTTGGCACTTCTTCTAACGCTGCATTAGAGCCTAGTGTAGCTACCTATATTGATGGCATATATATACCACGCCCCGGAGCTTTGTTAGGCACCTTAAGTGATATTGAAATGGTCGAAGTGTTGCGCGGGCCGCAAGGTACGTTATTTGGTCGAAATGCTTCTATGGGGGCAATTAGCATCAGAACTAAGTCCCCCGAGCTTGATAGCCAATTTATTAATTTGTCGTTAGGTGCTGGTAACTATGGGGCAATAGACACTTCGATTACCGCTAACACTGGTTTAACGGATGAACTCGCTGCGAGAGTCAATTTAAATTACAGTTCAGATGATGGTTTTGGCGAGAACCTATATGACGGAAATCAAAATGTTGGAGAGAAAGATAGTAAGTTAGCTCGTATTTCATTTCTCTATGAACCTACTGCTGATTTCAATGCCTTGTTAAGGGTTGATTATCAGCAAATGAACGGTTCGGGTCTCCCGGTTGAGGTAGATCCACGCTCTGCTTCTCCTGAGCGTCTGGGCGTCTTATCTTACCTGAATGTATTACCTGACTTGAGTGGCTTAGATCACTCCATCAATCAGATCCACAATGATATTATGACGAGTGACCAGAGTGGTGCACTGCTCGAGCTAAACTGGGATAATGTATTTGGTGATTATAGCATCAAATCAACCACTTCATATCGCGACTGGGATAACCAGACGCTAGAAGATGGCGTGCTCCGTTTACCACTCGATCTTCTTTCTAGACGGTCAGACTACACCAGTTCGGCAGTTAGCCAAGAGTTTCAGCTGATTTCTCCTGTTGATGAGTTTTATGACTTTGTTGCTGGCGTATATTTTTATCAAGAAGACTACACTATAGATCAGACGTTCAATTTGGGACCAGCGTTTTGCCCTGTGGCCGTAAGTGCCGCGCTCTCAGGGGCACCTGCTGCTGTAATTCAAGGAACGGTCAGTGCCTGTTCATCAATGCCACAAGCCAATGCAACGCCGGCTGATTTTGACCAAACAACCAAATCATTAGCGGCCTATTACCAAGGGACATGGCATGTAAACTCACAATTTGATATCACGGCAGGTATTCGCTATACCAGTGATGACAAAGAAGCAACTATGGTCGTCAGCCCAAATAACCTAGTAGCAGGTTCATTTGTTGCGGGCGCAGAAGATCACCAATTAGACTTTTCTGACTCGCAGGTTACTTGGTTACTAAATAGCAAATACCAAATTAATGATGATTTAATGGTGTTTGGTACGTTATCAACGGGTTTTAAGTCAGGTGGATTCAATTCTGTTATGGCCACCAACGGGTTAACAGCCGATCAAAGAACAATCGATTCAGAAGAGGTTAATAATTATGAGCTAGGAGTTAAGTCAACATTGCTCGATGGAATGATGACGGCCAATGCCACCCTGTTCAGAACTGACATCGATAATTATCAAGATCGCTCTTTTAAGGGCTTATCGTTTATTACCAGCAATGTAGGCGAGTTAAGACAGCAAGGGTTAGAGCTAGAAACGAATATTTATCTCAGCGATGAATTAACCATGAGAGCCTCTTACGCTTATTTGGATTCAGCATTTCTTGATTACCAAGATGCCACCAATTTACCGGGTATACCAGGCACACAAGATTTAACAGGAACACCAAATAATCGTTCACCTAAAAATCAAGTGAGTGTGTTTGCTGAATATGCTGATACGCTTTCAAATACTAATTTAGGTTGGTATGCACGTATTGAATCGAACTGGATCGATGATTCTAACATTGGTTCAACCACCAATAACAACCCGCAAGATATACAAGAAGCTTATGCCTTAACCAATATGCGTTTAGGGCTAACAGATGAAAATGAAAAATGGAATGTTCAGTTGTATATCGAAAACGTAGCTGATAAAGCTTATTGCTTAAATACCTTTAATCAGCCATTTGGTGCGCAGTTTGGAACGGTGTCAAACGGTGGAACGTTAGTGCGCTGCGTAATGGGCACACCACGAACCTTTGGTCTTCGAGCCAGCTACCACTTTGAGTAATTTACTCTGAATTGAGAACTTGGGGTACGTAGTACCCCTTTATTTTTTTATCACCTAAAGGAGCTTCTTTTGAAACTTCACAACGTTCTTTTAACCTTCGTCGTATTTGCGCTCTTTGTTAATATTTCGTACCAACATAAAAAAGGAGTATAAGGTGAAAAAAGCTATTCTTACCATTTTTATTTTTGTTGCATGCTTAGCGCTCATCCTTTTTCTGGCACGAGGAAAAATAAAGGACTATGTTTCATATCGTTTGATTGGTCCTGCCAGCTATTTTGACTTGGATGAAATCAAGGACCATTCCACTCTGGATGTTGAGATCAAGCAAGATAAAGTCATTGATAGTCAATCACGCCAAGGAGAGAAAGTTAGAGTAATTAAGCTTTCCTTTACCAGTCAAAATTGGCACGGTTCATCTTGGAGGCACCCTGCAACAATATATGTACCTGCTAACTATCAGGGGGATGGTAATGTAGGGATCATCGCGACCAATAAGGACTTTCTGGATGCAAATATAAAATATCGTAAAACAATACCGGAAACTGCGTTAAATACCCAGACTGAATACGGTGAGGCCACAGCGATTGATCTAAATATACCCATCATGATATTTCCAAACCCTCCCACGTTAATTTTTGACAAGGACGAGAGTGACTTGATGGGCTATGGCATACAAATGGCCATAAAAACATTGGACTTGAGTTGGCTTGGCTATGTCCCCATTGCGACAAGTTATTTAAGAGCTATTACGCTGCTTGAGACGATTGAAGGGGTTAACGCAAAAAAAGCGGTGATTATGGGCTGTTCTAAACGTGGGTTTGCCTCGTCAATAGCGACAGGGGTTGGTGATGATCGCCTAGCAGGAATTATGGCAACCTGTTACTACGGCGGTAATATTCTTTATGACATTATGAGGAAGTTCGAATCGTTGGGAACTGGAATTGGCGGCCCTTCTGTCAAGCGAGAAGGACCGGCATTTCAACCGGCCGATAAGTTATTAGCAAAAGTCAACCAGCCTGCGGGCTACTTGGCTACTATGGCTTTTGACCCTTATATCTGGAAGAAAAAAATCACCACACCATATTTTGTCGCGCTGGGCACAAATGACCAGTTCTACGGCCTGGGTGCCCCTAATGCCATGATGAGCGAGCTTGAAAGCGATAAAGCGTTTTTATATGTAGACAATGTGGATCATACATGGGTATCACGTAAACATTTGCATTCATGGCGAACGTGGCTAGCTCATGTTTTTTATGATAGGAAACTGCCAAAAATAAAGGTGGAAACACAAACAAATGGACCGACGTTAAGTGTGGTTGCAGATGTCTCATCCCCAAACACGTTGAAGAATGTACGCCTTTATTACTCAGTTAATCGTTCATTAGATTGGCGCAGTGCAAAGTGGGAATTTAAATCGATGGAAAGGGTAAACGGTAGATTTGAGGCTGAGCTGGAAAAAGTTGTCGGTAAAAATCTCGCCTACTATGTCGAGGTTGAAGACTTCCATGATAAAGGCGGCCTCGGATATGTAAGTTCTCTGGTACAGATAAACCGAACGAATTAATCACTCACTTATTATCTGAGCTTACGCCTAGGTATGCACCAGCCCCAGTAATAGCTTCAGTATAACTTCAATCGTTATACTGAAGCTGTTACTGGGGAATTTAATGTCATGGCTATGCGCGAATAATTAATAACGAATGTAGGCTAGCAATATTTATTTAGTGCCTAAACTCACTTGTTGGCTGTCGTGTGTTCTTGTTGATTTAAAATTGGCTTTAGGCTTAATGGTCTGAACTTGCTCTAGCCAGAAAACTCCATCAAATTCGGCGCTATTGCCTCTTGTTCCAACAAAATCAATGTCACCGTCTTTATCAATATCAAGCGGAATTAAATCATCATACATGCCACGGACTCTTCTTGAAATATCAAATCGTTGCCAGCTTTGAGTTGGCTTTTGTGTTTGTTTAAACCAGGCTAAACGACCTAGCGGGCTGTTCGCTGTATCCGTCAGGTCATCTTGTTGGCGGTTACCCTTACTATAGCCACCAACAAAAATGTCCAACACACCGTCACCATCAACATCGGCTGGTACAATAGCAGCAATATGATCAGGCGTGATTTTACCAATAATATGTGCCCGCCAGTTGGAATCAGCTACTTTGGGTTGTTCTAACCAGCCTAAAGTATCTAAATTAAACTGAGTAATAATATCTAATCTTCCATCCCGGTTAATATCTGCAAATGCGAGTGTTTGTCCGGTAACAAAAGGAAGGCCGCCCTTAATGATGGACCACCATCCATCAATATTAAGCCAGTGCTGTGAAAAACTCCCTTTGTCATTCT
>CAKZQF010000105.1 GCA_937139475.1 uncultured Gammaproteobacteria bacterium
TGATATTCTGGGCCTGAAAGTGAAGCACTTTCAGAACAATCCACGTTCCAACGTCTTAATAAATAACCCGCCATTGCGGCACGCACGTTAACTCCTAACATGCCTTTTTCCATCCCAAAATCGAGCTTAATGGCGGTTGGATGTTTAACGTTGTTTGGGTGTGGAATAATTTGTAACGGCACCATACGCATCCATTGATGATCTTCTAATTTATCTTCATCAGAGGATGGAGTCTGTGCCAGAATTGTAACTTTGGTAATGCGAGTTAAAACAAAGTCTCTGAATGATTTTGATTTGCGATCATACGCTCTTAAATGCCAACGTAAGCCGTTATCTACTATTGAGTGAGGCACTAACTCTCTTGCACCCGAACCACTGCTTAAAGACGTATATATAACGTTAATAGGCTTATGATTGATAATCGCTTGAGATAACTTAGCAATAATATCAATATCAGGTACGTTTAACGGGCTTGGTGATTCAATAGGAAATGAAGTATCGCCAATCGAATCAAAACCATCGCTAATGTTATTCGCTAACTTAATCAGCGTGCGGCGAGCATCATGTTTAAAAATGGGCTTGAATTGCGTGGTGATGAAGTATTTTTTTTCTACGTTGTCATACGCCATATTCTCAGGCGCATTGTCTTTGTAGAACTTTAAATCTCTGGTTGCTGCGGCAAGGCCTAATTCGAAATGGCTCACTATTTCACTGCGAGTTACCATCCCAGTAAAATAGAGCTTAAAGTCGATATAAGCTAAGCGTTGCTTCTGTGCAAAACTAAATTCGTCCATTCGATAAATCTGATTCTATTGACATTTTCTATTTGAATTGAAATAGTATGTCTCATTATGAGTTAGACAGCAAATAGATTTTATGCTTTAGTGTTGATATAGATCATCACTACTTAAAAGCTTAAATTTATGTCTAATAACAACTCCAAACCTTCTGTAGAAAAACATACTAATTTAACTGAGCTAGAGCATTTAAAATCTGAGCATTTTGATATTTATCAGGAATTGATGAACCAATTTAAATTTGATGATCAGATGTGCCAAGAGTGGCTGACTAAACCCAAGCGCCCGTTACAAGGTAAGTTACCGTTTGAGCAGCTTTCCATTGATGCTGATGAAGTGATGAACATGCTAGTTCGCATGAGAACTGGTGACTTTTCATGAAGGGCAATCGCTAGTGAATATTCTCTTTTTATGCACCGCTAATATACAACGCAGCAAAACAGCTGAAGAGCTGTTTCGTGCTGCCAATAAAAACCATCAGTACAAATCAGCAGGCCTCAGCGAAAAATATGTGAAGAAAGCTAATTCAATCCTTTGCACAGAAGAAATGCTGCAATGGGCTGATCAGATTTATGTGTTTGAGCAGCAACACATTGAACGTATTCAAAGTTATACCGGAGATGTTTATTTACCTAAAATAATCAATTTAAACATTCCAGATAATTATCAATATTTTCAGCGAGAGCTTGTTTTGCTTTTACTAGAACGAGTTAAGTTATCAAATTATGAGCAGACTCCAAGCATAAACCATTCTATAGCTTTCGATTTAGGGGCCAACCTTCTTGAAAAGTGGGGTTGTACTACTGCCCAGAAATTAGCAATTTTAGGAATAGCTAAAGCTGACTTTACTCGCTATCAAAAGGACTCAAGCGTTGTATATTTAAATACTGAGCAACTCCATCGTATCAGTTATCTAACTCATATTCACCAGAGCCTTAAAGAAGTTTTTTCTAATCCAAAGAACCTGTATGGCTTTATGAGCATGAAAAACAATAATTCATATTTTAATGGCAGAACTCCGCTATCGATCATAGCTACAGGTAACTTTGACGATTTTTATGATGTATTTAAGTGTATTGATAGCATAGCATTTAGATAACGAAAGAGAATCTATCGAGAAATACCTTTTATGTTTTTAACAGTTCTAGCAGGTAGCTGTTTCGTTTGTGCGAATTGCTTTGCTGCTCGACTATACCTTTAAAATCATCAGCACTTCCAACAATGTGAACTTCATTCTCAGCTCTCGTGATTGCGGTATATAACCACGCACGGTCTACAATCCGTCCTTTCTGAAAAGCGATAATTATACGAGGGAACTGTGAACCCTGAGCCTTATGAAGGGTAATTGCGTAACCAAGTTCCATGCAATCTAATATAGGCTGATCAATTTCTATTACTTCTCCTGTATCAAGTGTTACTTCACCATATTTATCGGATGTTGCTTCAACACTAGTTAGAACTCCGAGAGAGCCATTTTGAACCCCCTTGTCGTAATTGTTTTGAGTAAAAAGAATTACATCATTTACTCGTAAATTTTGATAAAAATATTCTCCATGCATTTCAAACTTGAGTAGGCTACCTTTATGATTTAGCGTTGTTTGAGTTAGTTTGTTAATCTCTGAAACTAACTGCTTGGTTGGAGCAATGATACGACTATTTTCTGGTGATTTCTGATATAGATTACAGCAGACTTGGGGGATATCGTTCTTATTCACTTCATGAAAAAAAATAGCGCCAGTTGAAAGGGTTTTAGGTGTTTTTCCTTGATTTACCAAGGTGGAATATTCTGGAATTCCTGAGCTGCCTTCTTGTCGTTTCACAATATCAAGTTTTGTATTGGCAACTGTCCCAGACTGAATAATATCAGCCAATACTTTACCGCACCCAATTGGTGGTAGTTGATCAGGATCGCCAGTAAAGATAATGTGAACTGATGGAGCAATATGGTTAACTAAGCGATACATCGTTGGCAAATCAATCATGCTCGCTTCATCAATCACTAAAAGGTGTTTTGATTTATCAGATGATGGCTCTATAGGAGAATTACGTAGCAGCTTGGCAATGGTTGAGGTAAAAAAGCCAATTGATTCATGTAAACGTTTAGCAGCTCTGCCGCTAAGAGCTACTGCATGAATAACGTAGCCCATTTGATGATAAGCTTTGAGAACCGTTCTAAGTACCGTTGTTTTACCAGTACCTGCGCCACCCGTAATACAACTTACTGTATTGCCCAGGCATGTCGTAACAGCTTCTGATTGCTTATCCGTAAGTTTATAAGGTAATTCTTGTACCGCTACTTGGTAGGCTGTATCTACTAATTTGTCATAAAGGTTATTTTTGCTTGCCAGTTTTATTAACCTTTTTACAACTACATTTTCCATTATCAATTGTGCTGTAGGGTGATAAGTGCCGATATTAGGGTTAAGAATATATTGAGCCTTATCGTGACCAGCTTTAAAAGCTTCGGCAACCAAAGCTTTGTCCTTCAATAATTTAGTTAAATAGGGCTTTAATATTGCCTGTTCAGTATAAGTATGTCCTTTTTCAATTTCTTTTCTAATCGCAGCTTCTAATGCAGCGCTAAGCCTACGATGATCATTATTTGATATATTAAATAGATCACTTATCGCCAACTTATCTATGTCCTTAAATGGCATCCCAAAACCAACCAACAGGTACGGATTTAATTTGATGGACTTTATACTGTTTTCACCATGGTGTTTTAATAAACGTTGCTGAATATTAGCTGGAATTTTTTGCTTGCTCATCCAATTGCAATGTTCGAGGTTTTTGTATTTTTGATACCCCTCGTATATAGCATTTATTGAATCAGTACTGAGAATTGATAATAAGCTCTCTCTATTGGCCTCACAATCATCACGAAGGATGCTAAAGAGTTTACTACCAAAGGTATCCCATAAGGCTCTAGCTTTGCTTTCTCCAATGCCTTTAAATTGTTTTTCTTTGGCAATAAATTGAATAAACTGCTCGCCAGTTTCGGGAAGTTGGCACTCGATCAAGTGGGGTGATTCATAGGTGTGCTGCTCCATGAGGTAATCACCAGTTTCAATCTCACCTATGTCTCTAGTGCCCGAAACAAGCCAGTGTTGACCTATTGATGGCTCAATTGGTAAATCTACAGGGTTTATCTTTATGGAAACATAATATTTTCCACTGTTAACTTTATATGAGTTTTTTGCCAGTGGCACGCCACTGAATATGATCCATTTTGATGTTTTAAAGTGGATACTGGTAATACGAAGTCGTTCTTTATGTATAAGGGCATTCACCGAGGCATTATCCCCATTTCATAAAGTGTTTCTGATAGTTCATCATACCGTTTTAGTTTGTTTTCAAGCACATTGACTTTGGCTTTTAACTCTATATTTTCTGCTTCTAAAGTGGATGAACGTTTTGAATTTAATTGCTTTAGGTTTGCGGTATTGTCATATTGCTTTGGTTTTTCAGGGCTATCTTTGATAGGTTGTTTCAGCGGTGGTAAAACACCTTTTTCTCTTAGGTTTTCTTCCAAAAGAGCAAGGGCTTTTTTTAGAGCAGGGTTCTGAGTAAGCGCAGATTTCCCACAGCCAACAGCCTTAGCTACTTCACCTCGGTTTAACTGCCCCCTAACAATTATTTGTTGGAAATCATCATGTGTTTGGGTTGCTTGCCATACTTGGAAAGCTTCGAGATTTTGGAGTGCTTTTTGTTGTCCGTTTACCACGATTAAATACTCTCAGTTATTTATTATTACTAAATAAGAACTTGGTCTGGTGCTTAATGTTATTCGGAACATAAAAGCATATTTTCAAGGTTAGAAGTACTGTTAACCTTTTATGTATATTTAGTTATCCATTTCATCAAGCTTCTCTTGAACTGATTTTTTAGGAGAAATAAGCAGCTCGTGAACAGAACCTTGTTGTGCAGAATATACTAATCTTGCCATATCAATGTAATATTCATATGTGGTTTCCAGCTCTTCGTGCCCCATGTTGTTTTTTAATGCTTCAGCGAAAGCAACGTAAAGAAACTCTGAAGATTCGGTAAGAAGCTTTTCTTTAAAAAACTCAATAACGAACATTGTTGGCCACCAATGTCTAGCTTCATAAAAAGTGATTTTCTCCCTAAATTCAGGGTAATTTTGCATAGCTTTTAACTTAGCATCATTTGAGCGCCTAGATATTTTACCTGGAGTAACAGGGCTCCCAGATTTGGTTAAAAATAATACTGAAGGAGGGCAGTCAACACCGAACTTTTTTTTATATTTTTTCTTTCGCTCAACATAGTGTTTCTTAATATATTGTTCATCTAATTCTTTAAGATCTTTTATATTTACTTTAATGACTCGCTGTTTTTTTCCTTTCCCTATTAATTCGTAATCGACAGTAGCGTTATCTTTATCCATTTCAGAATAAGGCATGATTTGTTTGTTTTTACCATTCCCTATATAAGGAAACTGAACTAATTCCATAGGTCGCATTCCTGTGCCTAATGACAGCTTTAATAACGCTGAATAGACCGGGTCAGAATAAGCATTTAGTAGAGCTTTTATTTCCTGATTAGTAATTAGAGACTTTGAAGAACTTTGTCTTCTTTCCTTATCCAGAACTTGAATGTTTTTGCTATCAATAGCTGTTTTTGCTCTTTTTTGGATATAATTCAACATTCTTTTACTTTTGAAATTTGCAATCCAATCTTTATGTTGTATCGATACATTGGTGATGTATCCAACACCAAGTAACCATCTAAAAAAATTTAAGAGGACTCTAGCTTCTTCAAAAATGGTTTCTGACGTAGGTTTTATCGATTGCTTTTCAACTCGCTTTGTTTGGCGATCAATTTGCCATCTCCTTATGTCACGGTTATCAGCAATTACATGATATTTACTTATGTCAATTTTTAGAAATTTATCTTGCGTGGATAAATACGAATAGAACTTTGATATGATGGCTGCATAGCGTTTTGAAGTGTTAAGAGAGTCATTTGTTTCATGATAAAGAAACAGGTTAGGGTGACTCAACAACATTTCTTTGCCACTAGCATTGACTGTTTTTAAAATATAATGTTCAGCAATCCCAAGACTATCAATGCTTTTATATTTGATGGGGAACGTCTTGATTTCAATCATTAGTCACCCTGTCTAATCTTAAACTGACATACATGCTCAAAACCATCCTTGATAGAGGGTAAAAATGATTTATCTGCTGCCTGTAGTTCCGTTTCTGGGACATTTCTGAAGTAAAAATTACGCTGTGACTTAGTAACAGTATCTGAAGCAGAGTAAGGAATGTATATCTTTAATGCTCCCTGTTTATTGAACTTGTTTAAAGTTAACTTTAATTCGGATCTTGAATGCACAGGAAGTCTTACAAATAAGTGCAAATCTTCAGAATTAAAAGCATATCTTTCAACAAATTTATTAAAACTACTTAAATACCTTTCCATAAACAGCACAACGATTGTTTTATCATTTATTAAGAGTTTATTTGTCATCGATATTAAATTATCAATTGCCACTTCCTTTTCGTCTTCGAAAACATCAATATCTTGGGTAGCTGAAAAGTTTTTAAATAGTAACTCAAAATCTACATCGATTACTTGAAAATTATCATTAAGAGGAGTTGTAGAAGACTTTAAATTGTTATCAATATACTGCTTACTAAGTTCCACTTCTAAACGATTTATTTTTTCCTTGAGCTTATCTGAATGTAAACTTTGCTTTTGCAATTGTAGTCTGACATTGTCTGCATCATGTACTGAAAGATCATTATTCATCAATGAAGTTGTCATACTATTTTTGACTTTACTTAAGTCTATTTCATGACTTTTGACTATATCTTCGAGTTCATCCTGTAACTCTTTAATTTTTGATTGGTATTTACAAAGCAATTGATTAGAAGAGATGTCGCTTTGATTCATGACTAGCTCATTAATAGGCTTTTCGCCTTTCATATATGGCTTAAGGTCTGAGTAGTAACGATTAAATGACTGCCTAGTTATACCTACAGATTCACATATATCTTGAATCTTTAGCTTTGTATTAAAATTTTCAACAATTTCTTTAGTGATAACTGTAATGAGTTTAGATCTTGTTTTTGCTGAGCTCATACTAATAGCTCCCTAACATCAATAGCTTCTTGGATTTTTAATTTGTTCTTATCGAGGGCTTCAATATGTTTCTCAGCTGCTGATAGTTTTTTTCGCAACCTAGCCTTAGCTTTAACGCCAACACCATCTGTTGATTCTAAAATAGATTGATAGAACTCAATATTGCCAGATATTGCTTGTTTGGCTTTTTCAACGACAACACAATGTTTACACTCCAATTGACAGTTACTAATATCAGGACTCAAAGGGAGGCTTAAGTTTTTATTTTCGGCCAAGCATGGTGTAAGGTTATCAAGTGTTATTTCCTCGCTATGAATACAATACATGCCAATTGCTGTTCTATGAATGAAAAGCATCTCTCCACTAGATAGTAAGTGGGATATATAATTCATGAGTTGCAGTTTAAGCTGTTTACCAGCAAATTTTTCTGGTGCTTTTATTATGGCACTCGCAATTCGTTCAGCTGGTTTTCCAGAATATGATTGGTCTCTTATATTTGTCACTACCTCATGAAAGTCTTCGGTAAAATTTACTTCAATAGCTTCTGCAACCGCCTTAACCATAAAAGGGTTTCTAGCAATATATCTTAGTGTCATTTCATAGCTTTCATGTCCGAACAGCATCCGAATTAAATCAATATTTTTTTCATTTCGATTTATTAATATCTCAGCTGAGGTTTTTCTAAATCTATGACTATGTGGCCTTTCAACACCAGTAAACTTTCTGATCTCAGCTGTTATCAGTCTAATATTTCCTGCTGTAAAGTTATTTACTTCTTTTCTACTTTTATTTGACTGAAACAAATAACCTTGCTTCTCAAAATCAGAAAGGCTTTTAAGGTGTTTAAAAAGGTCTACACATTCACCGATAAAAAAAGGAACGGGCATAACTTCAGTTTCACCATGATAATTAGGATCAGATGTCGTTTTAAATCTTGTTATATTTATCCAATATTCTTCATTATTATCTTTGAAAATGTCATCTAGCATTAGTTGTCTCATTTCTCTTGATCGCATTCCAAGAAGCAAGCCAATGAATATGAATAACGAGTTTCTGATATGATCTAGCGCTATAGCGTAACTATTTTTCCAATTGTATTGATGAGTTTTATAGCCGTTTTTTTCTTGTGGCTTAAGACTAGAGAATGAGCTGGACATCACACAAACTTCATCAATGAAAATATTTGTCATATTTTCAAATTCTTCATTTGCTCCTTTTGTGCTAAAAGGAGAACCTTTTGTTTTAACTAACTTCAAACTATCAATATAATCACGCATATCTATTAGTTTGGGCAGAGCTTTTTCTAGCCAAAACAAGGAATAGTTAATTAATTTAGCTAGGTCTCGTTCTGAAAATGGTATCCAAGTTGAAACAGTCCCCTGAAAATGTTTGACAACATCTTTATGCCTTCTTTTATTATCGACGCTAACGTAATCAATGTTTATTTTATACTTTTCTGGGATCATTCCTTCTGAGGATAAAGAAAACCATAGGCGAATTATACGAAAGAGAGAGTGATAATGCCTTGGAGAATCTTTATTAGCTTTAGCTCTATCTAAAGCGTCATTTAACATTGCTGGAGTGATGCAACTTATATCTGTAGGATCATTTGCTAATAAATGATTATCTTTAAAAACGTATGATATGAATGTGTTAAATAACGATGAGTAGCCCTTTGATGTATTATAACTTTTGATATTCCCAAATGCGCAAAAATCGGGAATTGAGTAGTATAATAAAGCTCGTTTTAAACCATTAAATTCTTCTTCCTCTTTATAAAAATATATTTTTATAGGGTTCTGACCAGTGATCTCTTCCAAAAACCACTCATCTTGGCTGTAAGTTGAATAATCAGAAACTGGAAAACTGCCTTCAGGATCAGCATCTAATTTTGTTGTTAGTGAAATTACAGTTGGAGAAACCTTTCCACCAGTTGTATTTAAAATATAATTAAATTCTTCGTTCGCAGCATCTTCTAATTCTTCTATTAAAGATTCTGGTGAAAAATAATCATCCAACTCAATCATTGTCATCCTCAAAGATAATTTTCAAATCATTCAAATTTCTAGGTAATAGAGGGGCATTTATTCTCTGATACCTAGCAGATCTCTTAATGTGATCATCGTCATCCCAGTTATCAATAATTGATTCTATAATAATTTTTTCATCATTTAATACGGGCTCTTCATCAATTATATCAGTCTCAATAACAGATTCTTCGATGTGGATTAAGCGCTCCATTAAATAAGGTACTGAGTCTTCAAATAATCGAATTTGCTTGCAAAAAATACAATTAGAAAGTGAATAGCATTTTTCGCCACTCATTACCTCTTGCTCAAACCTTGGCCAAGTTGGTTCATATTGATTGGCGCAAGCCCATAGGTCGTTTTTATGGCCTGGTATATGAAATATTTTTAAGGGAGCATCTGCAATAGTATTCGACTGAATTCCTATAATACCTTTAAACTCTCTGTTTCTAAGCAGGGTAACAATTTCTTCTTGCTCAAGCCTTAATCTCCGCTTCCTTTCTTGTTTAGCAATGCCTGAATTATCATAATACTTATCTGTGGTAGTTTTAGACTTATGCCCCTGAACAAGTCGAATAACTGTTAGTGGTAGTTTTTTTCGTTTGATTTGCATCCATGTAACACGAGTTCTTAACGTTATTTCACCGATATTTGAAATTAACTTACCATTCTCTTTAATTTGATGCTTACGTATAAAGTGTTTTATTGAAGTATTGAATGCTTTTTGTTGAGATAAGGAACTATTTCTTCCCCCTTTTGAGACCCAGTCGGCGTAATACCTAAGACAAAGAAATAGAGGGCTTAAATCTTCTTCGGTTTTATGTATCTGAATGTAATCATATTTATACTCAGCAAGAGGAGCTGAAATACGCTTTGCTAACTGAATGATATTATATATCGAATACTTATCATCTTTATTACTTGGAGCTATAAATTCTTTTGAATCACTATATGGCAATTTGGCATCTTGGCCTCTATGTTTTTCTGAAAAAATAACAGATTGATTTTCATTTAAAGCACCTGTTAATACATGTTCGAAATTATTTGGATCAATCGATAAAATAGTTTCTTTATTCCAACCAGACTGTATAGCCAACATTAAATAAATTGATGCTGCATCAATCATTGAAGGGAAATAATCACCCAAAAAAATATCCCAATTTTCTATTTCAGGATGTTTGTATTCTTTCCTGCAACGATTTATTCGTAGCATCAATAATTGAACAATATCTTTACAATCATCAATTGCAATAATGTCACTACATGAATATTTTCTTTCAATTTCCTTGAGGGGCTGTTCCATAGGATAGCCATGGACTAATAAAGTTTTTAAACCTCTAGCAATATTAAAATTCCAGTTTCCTATGCCAAGACCTTGCCCATTTTTGAATAAGGGTATAGCCTGAGAAGTATCAATAAAGGCTTTATCCCTTTTATAAATAGCCCTAAACTTGTTAAGAACTCCTGTTTTTTGTTCAGCTAATTTAGATAGCTCTACATCTGTGCAGTGCTTTAATTTATTTTTAAGTCCTGCCGTCTTTAACTTCGTAGTAATTTCCCCTTCAAGAATCATTTCATACCACTTGAATATACGCTCCTTGGTTACAGGAGGGGATATTTCTGAAAATGCATCTTCTAGAGTGTACGGTTCTGCTAATTTAACTTTTTCAATAAACGAAACTTTTACGTATAGACGATCTATTTCTGATAATAGAGCGGTAGTTAATTCGTCATAACCTCTTTCACTTAAGGGCTCTGTGGGTTTAGGCTTTTTTTTATATGACGACATACGAGGTAATGATGGGATTGGAATTAACTTCGTATATTCAGCAAAATTAACAATTGCAGCTTTTAGACTTGTTGGAATATCAAGGTTAAAATCATTTTTTTGACAATGCCTAATATAAGCTCTGAAAACTTCTGAACCAATCATTGAAAGAGAGCTTACTTTTAATATATCTGGCTGTTTTTCATTGTAGTTTTCTAAGAACTCAAAAAATGTCTCTATTGCTTGGTTTAGTAGGTAAGATTTTGAAGACGCTCTATCTTTAGAGTAAAAAAGAAAAACTCGATGCAGTTCAAAACATAATTTATTGCTGAGTTCAAAGCCATCAATATTTAGATATCTGGCTTTAACGATGTGACCAGATGATGTTTCAACAGAAACTAAATCGCAGATATCTAGACTATCCAAAATTCAATTTGGTCCATTCGTTTTGAACTGCTAACTCTAAGTCTTCTAATGACCCATTATTATGAATGACAATATCTTCATTTGTTACTTTTATTCCCATTTCAGAAGCGTGGCTAATAACTTTCAATGCTTTATCACGCTTAATATGCCAGATAGTACCACCGTGATTTCGTAAGAAATCTGCTTCGTTTTCAAACCTTACGTCCTTAATTATTACAACATCGTTGTTTCCGTGAGCAGGGATTGTTCTTGAAGGAAGAGTTACTGGGCGTTCTGACCTTAAGGAATAAAAATTTTCGAACTCCGAACATACTTGGTTATGAATAAAATCTATCATTTGATTGGGACTCAAATCCCAGAACTCATTTTTATTATTTAGTAATAAAGGATTCCATGCTTCTTCTTGGCTGATTCCAAAAATTGCTTGAGCTGCAAGCTTTAAAGGTGCTCTTGGATCGCTAAGATCAATTTTTGACTTATAGGAGTCATTTGATATGGCATAGTTTAATGCTAAGTCAGCTCTTTGTAGCCAATGCTCAGGGTTTAACTCTCTAAGCCAATCGGTTCCTACTGTTTGAAAAAAACGTCTAGGAGACCAACCCCAATGAGAAATTTCTTTTTCTTTAAAGTTATCATCCCATGTTTCGGAATCAGTTAACCCAAATAATACCTGACATCCTATTTTCAATGGATCAGCTAAAGCATAGGTTGTAACGTCACTATGCTTTAATAACATAGAAGCTACTGTATCTTTCCCGGATCTTGCTAATGCTGCAATTCCAATTATCTTGCTCATTTTTTATTCCTAGTGCTTAGGCTTAATTTCTATCTCAATAAGTTAGGTGTTTATGATAAAATTAGTGATTATTATAGTTAATCGTGATAATGTTTACATTATAGCTAAACGGAGAATAATCAGCAAGTGTTTACAAAAATACAAAACGGAAAACAATTATCGTCGCAGGCGTATCAAGGTGGCGGCAGAGGGTTAACCAATACTATTGCACCTATTAGACAAGCCGTACTAGGTGATTTTAAACCTGCTTTAACGCTGTACTTAGATATCGAACCGAGCCTAGGGCTAAGCCGTGCTCGTGCGCGAGGTGCTCTGGATAGAATCGAGCAAAATCAACTGTCTTTCTTTGAACGTGCGCGTCAAGTTTACCTAGATGCTGTAAAAAGCGACCCATCGGTTGTTTTAATTGATGCGTCACAGTCGATAGAAAAAGTCGCCAAGGACATCGAGCTGGTATTGGCAGCGTTTATAGAATCGAGTGACAACTAAAATGAGCGTACAGCCAGCAGGTCTCTATCCTTGGCTCAGGCCGACTTACGCAAAGCTTGCCAATCTAGATGGTAATGACCATCATGCTGTTTTACTGGCTGCGCCAAAGGGAATAGGGCACGGCCAATTGGTATCACGGTTAATCGAGCTAAAACACTGTAGTTGTCCAAACAACAGCGCTTCCGGACAAAAGGCGTGTGGTGGCTGCCAAAACTGTTTGTTACACGCCGCTGGTAGCCATCCAGATCATATCGTGATTAAGCCATTAGAAGGTAAAGCGCAGATTTCAATCGAGCAGGTGCGCGCGTGCAGCGCTAAGGTATTAAACAAGGGGCTGATTAGTCCCTATCGCGTGGTGGAGATAGACCAAGCCCACCTAATGACCGTATCAGCAGCCAATGCCTTGCTCAAAATGTTGGAAGAGCCTCCGACAAATGTTTATTTTATATTGAGTACTGATCAACCATCACAACTACCAGCGACCGTGTTAAGTCGTTGTGTTAAGACAACACTCGAACGACCAAATCCAACGCAAAGCTTAAATTGGATTAACCGGCAATTGGACAAGCCAATCTCACTGCTTGACTTATATCTGGTCGATTGCGCGCCCCTTAGTGCTTTGCAGATGGGAAAAGCGGGTGGCTTTGAACAACTGCATGAAGTGTTAAACGGTTACTGCTTGGTATTAGGCGCAGTCAACGCCGTGAACTTTAATGCGCAATGCATAAGCTTCATTGAACAATTGCGACTACTTGAGAAAAGTGTCAGTCATGATGAAATGCTAAATTTAATGTTATGGTTGAATAACCTGTCACTTAAAAAGCACTTTGTACCGCAATCTATCGTTAACGAGGTATTGGCGCCAGAACAAGCTAAATTATTAACGCAAACGTCGCCACGCTATGTGCTGGCGTGCAACAGCGGTATCGTTGAATTAAGGCAGCAATTAATTCAGAATAATGGCATTAATGTACTATTACAGCTGCAACAAGTTATAGTAAACTGCAATCAACCGCTTAACTAAGGGATTATCATGATAGAACTAAGTGCAGAGTATACAAACAACCAGCAACTTTACCGTAACTACATGCCATTTGTTACCAATGGCGGGTTATTTTTTCCAACGGTAGAGACTGCAGCAATTGGTGAAACTGTCAGTGCATCATTACTTTTACCAGATGATCTCGAACCTGTTATTTTTGAAGCGAAAGTCGTCTGGCTAAACCCTAAAGGAGCTCATGGCGGCCGTCCTGCCGGAATTGGCGTCAGATTTAACGAAAGCCATATCAAAATTCGTAGTGAGATAGAAAAACTACTAAATCGTAAGTTAAATTCTACTGAAACTACCTCAACCATGTAAAAGAGAAAGATGTTAATAGATTCACACTGCCACCTCGATAAGCTAAATTTAAGCCTCTATAACGACTCCTTAGATACTGTATTAAATAACGCCAATGCCAATGGCGTAAGTGAAATGTTATGTGTTAGTGTTGACTTAGAATCCTACCCTAAGATGCTTGAACTCATTAGCCCCTACGATCATATTTACGCTAGTTGCGGTCAGCATCCGCTCTATCAAGATAAGCTAGCTGATCCTGAACTCTTAGCAAAACTTTGCCGTGATGAAAAAGTTGTTGCCGTGGGTGAAACAGGACTAGATGCGTTTTACGCCGCCGAGACCCTTAACGTACAAACGAAAAGCTTTATTGACCATGTAGACGTTGCAGTTGAGGTGAACAAGCCGCTTATTATCCATACCAGGGATGCGAGAAAGCAAACCATTGAAATTTTGCGTAATGGCCAGGCAGAAAAGGTAGGCGGTGTTTTGCATTGCTTTACCGAAACTCTGGAGATGGCAAAACAAGCGATGGACATGGGCTTTTATATTTCTATCTCGGGTATTGCCACATTTAAGAATGCAAGTGAATTACGTGACGTGGTAAAAGCATTACCCTTAGATCGCTTATTGGTGGAAACCGATGCTCCCTATTTAGCCCCTGTTCCACACCGTGGTAAAGAGAACCAACCAGCCTACGTTCGTGACATAGCGCAATTCATCGCGCAGCTAAAAGGTGTAAGCTTTGAGGAAGTTGCGGAAACGACAACAAAAAACTTTTATGATTTATTTTTGCTAAAAGCTTAAATTTATTATACTGTACACAAATACAGTGCTTGTTGTGCTGATTAGGTTTGTAATGGCTAAAGTAATGAGGATTTTAAAATGATCGAAATCGAATATATCGTCAAAGATAAGAAAGGAGTAGAGAAATTGCGTACCGCTGATAAGAAAGCCGCTGATGCATATGACAAGGCGCTTGATAACGCTGATCTACTCGGCCAACTTCTGCGTCATGATAATGTTTTGCCTAAGCTAAAAGAGGACGATCTTGAAGCCCTAACAATCTACCTTGCGCTTAATGCTAAGAATGTTGAACGTGCCCTAAAAGGCAAAGAGCCCGAATACAAACAAGACGATGAAGCGCAAGAGAGTAATGTTAAATCGATTAAAAGTACTGCCTCATAGCGATTAATATGAGCAACTATCACAATAAACTTAAGCACGAGAGTGTAAAGCGATATGAGTGAGAGCAAAGCCGCGCGCTTTCGGTTTGTTGGTGATCCGGAAGCTATTATCACGCAAACCAAACAATGGGTTGATCGGACCATCGTACGCCTGAATATCTGTCCGTTTGCCAAAGCGGAAGTACAAGCGCAAACCATTCATTATTATGTGCAGGAAAACGCGCCGAATGAGCAAATTATAGAAAATTTGCTTACTCAATGTATCGAACTAGACCAGAATGACGCACGTGCTACTACGCTTTTTATACTTAATATCCCAAGTTTAGGATTTTATAGTTATTTAGATTTATTAGAGCTCGCTGAACAATGCCTTGTGAATAACGGTTATGAAGGGATCTATCAATTGGCCAGCTTTCACCCCGACTATTGTTTTGGTGACAGCGACCCATTCGATGCTGCCAATTTTACTAACCGTTCTCCTTATCCGATGTTTCACCTGATCCGGGAAGCGGATATCACCAAGGCACTGAGCACGTTTCTGCGCCCAGAGTCTATTCCCGATAGAAATATTGAATATACCCGTCGTAAAGGCCATCAGCACATGAATGACGTGTTGATGTCATGTTATGATGTTGATAATAAGAATATTAAATAATTAAGGGTGCGCAAGCATTCACAACTTTTAGGAACTATTTATGAAATCGCAACTTCGCGAAATGTTTATCATGCAAGATAAACTGAACGCCGCAATCAATGCCGATTGGATCAATGATGCTAGCCAAGACTGGCATTGTGCTGTCTTAGTTGAAGGCGCTGAAATGATCGACCATTACGGCTGGAAGTGGTGGAAACACCAGGTGCCAGACATTGAGCAGGTGCAATTGGAACTTGTCGATATCTGGCATTTCCTAATGAGTGCGCAGTTACGTCAATACCCAGAATTAACTCAGGTGCAAGCTCTGGAAAAATCGGTTGATGCTTGGTACGAAGCGCTTAAAGAACCCGCAGCAAAGGCTGAGTTTCTTCCTTTAGCCAAAGCTCTAGTAGGACAGGCCGCGCAGTCTAAAATTGCCTACACCGAGTTTAATCAATTGATGGCTAGTGTCGATTTCAAATTCGCGGACTTATATAAGTGGTACATTGGTAAGAATGTCCTAAATTACTTTAGACAAGATAACGGTTACAAAGATGGCAGTTATATTAAAGTGTGGAATGGCAGAGAAGATAATGAATACTTAGCCGATGCATTAAAGGCTAATGCATGCGATGAACAATTAGCGGACAATGTGTACAAATCATTATCCAACGCCTATCCAACCAACAGCTAAATTGATAAGACCACGACCAACAACTTTGTTGGTCGTGGTGCATTAGGAGTCTGCCATGTTAGATCTATTGCCCGACCTTTGTGATCATTACCCAGAACAAGTTAAATTATTACATCCAGTGTTTACCAGTTATGGGAATAAAACGATATTTGGTGGCAAGGTTGTCACGGTAAAATGCTTTGAAGACAATTCTATCGTTAAGCAGTTAGTTAATGAGCCGGGCTTTGGCCGCGTTATTGTGGTCGATGGTGGCGCAAGTGTTCGTAAGGCCTTGTTAGGGGATATGCTAGCGCAAGCCGCTAGTGACAATGGTTGGGCTGGTTTAGTCATCAATGGCGCAATACGTGATGCGGCAACCATAGCGACTATTGCTCTCGGTGTACAGGCATTGAACACCATCCCAATGAAAACAGAAAAACTTGGTGCCGGCTCCCTTAATGTAACACTAGAGTTTGCCGGACAGGTGATAAAGCCAGGTGATTATATCTATGCTGACCTCAACGGAGTCCTAGTCAGTGATAAGGAATTATCTTTGTCACTTTAATCCGCCTTAAATAAATTAAAACAAGGTAGATCTGCAAATTTTAATCGCTTCTGTTAATAGTGGTTTACACTATAGATTATTAAGTTAACTCATCATAAATATTATTGAGGGACCAAGATGAAAAGTTTATTTAAAGTGTTAGGCGGGCTGGTCGCCTTGCTTGTTATCACTGTGGTGTTAATCACCGTATTTATCGACCCAAACGATTATAAACCGGAGATTGAGGCGCAGGCCAAGCAATCATTAAACCGTCAATTGGTGATAGAGGGCGACCTCAGTTGGGGTTTTTACCCAACGCTTGGTATCAGTACTGGAAAAGTAAAAATATTAAACCCTAAGGGATTTAATCGTGACAATTTGATTGCTGTTAACTCCGTCTCAGTCGGCATCAATCTACTGCCATTGCTCACAGGCAACGTAGAATTAGGCAAACTTGCCTTAGATGGTTTTAAACTAAACGTGATCACTAACCATAACGGTGCAAGTAATATTGACGGAATAGGTCAAGCCGAATCTGCGCAATCCAATACTGAACAAACCAACGAGCCAGCTTCCAGCAACCCAATTGCTTCGCTTTCTCTTGCCGGTTTAGTAATTAGCGATGCGCAAATTGAAATGCAGGATTTGGTTAACAAAACGAGTTCAACAATAAAGCTTACCGAATTAAGTTTAGGTGAGTTTACCCTTGGTGCTCCAGCGGACCTTAAAATAATGGTTTCCCTCGCAAGTGATGGCATTAATGGGGACTTAGTGCTTGATTCGCAAGTAACGGTAAGTGAAGACCTTAACAACGTCTCCCTTGGTGAATTAACCGTTAACAGCACGCTAACTGGTGCTAGTTTGCCCAATGGCGATTTAACGCTTGCCTTGTCGAGCCGCATCGACATAGCGATGCAACCAGTACGTATTGCTATCGACGAATTGGCGCTAAATGCCAACGATATTCAGTTAACGGGTAATGTGAATATCGCGCTAGGGAGTAAAACTAAAGTACGCTACGAATTAAATGGTAATGTGTGGAATTTGGACCAATTCATACCAAAAGATACCGCGCAAGCGCCAGCATCAGAGCAACCGGAGGTAGAACCTGATCTTTCGTTCCTTAACGGTTTAGATGTTGATGGCAAGCTTCTTATCGCCGGCATAAAAGTAAATGGCCTTACCCTAGGGAAAACGTTAGTACGAACGATCGTTCAGGACGGAGTAGCTAAGCTAGCACCACTTTCTGCGCAGCTTTATCAAGGTAGTATTGAGGTAAATGCGCAGGTTCTAGATGGCAATGGCCAAAACAGTTACGCATTTGATAAGCAAATAAAAGGCGTATCGATTCAACCGCTACTTCAAGATTTAGCTGACACTGAGTTACTCGCCGGGACCACCAACCTAAGCTTTAAGGGGGCTGGCAGAGGCTTGACGGTGTCAAAGATTAAACAGAAGCTTGCGGGCGCCGGTTCCTTTGAGATTCTTGACGGAGCCCTTTATGGCATAAATATCCCCCAGAAGATTCGCTCCGCCAAAGCTAGCCTTAGTGGTAATACGGTTGCCGATGGTGATCAGCAAAAGAAAACTGATTTCACTGCGCTAACGGGTACGTTTTCTATGGACAACGGGATTGTGAACAACAATGCCTTAAATATGTCGGCTCCCTTCCTACGCGTTGAAGGCAAAGGACTGGCAAATATTATAGCTTCTACCCTTGATTACAAGCTTAAAACGACGTTGGTGGGTACCTCAAAAGGGCAAGGGGGCAGCAGTAGCGATGATTTGACAGGATTAGCGATCCCGCTAAAAATAGAGGGTAGCTTTACCGACCCTAAGTTTTCTTTGGATACTAGCGGTGCGCTTAAAGCCAAGCTTGACCAAGAAAAAGACAAGGCGAAGAGTAAGCTCAAAGATAAGCTGAAAGACAAACTCGGGGACCTTTTCAAGTAATCTATAGCAAAGGTACACAAAGCCTTAATTTTGTGTACCTTTTGTGTTACACACCTAATGAAATCGCTAATGTTTTAATACCTAAACGGCTGAAAATTTGCTATAAAGGGGCATTAGACTTCACCGTATTAAAATCCATCCCATATGCAAAATAAGTACCTATTATCAGTCGACTACGGGACGCAAAGTATCCGCGCACTAGTGTTTGATCATCATGGTCAGCTGATCACCAAGATTCAAAGAAAAGTTGTTTCATATCATAGCGAACATCATGGTTGGGCTGAGCAGCAAAGCGAATATTGTTGGCAACAGGTTTGCGATGTAATACAGCAGCTATGGCGAGACTCAAATATAATCCCAGCACAAATCTGTGGGCTGGCAGTGACGACTCAGCGAAATTGCATGGTACATTTAGACGGCAATAATGAAGCCATGCGGCCAATTATTATGTGGCCTGATGATCGCCGCGCCACTAATTTTCCTAAGTTAGCTTGGTGGTGGCGTATTGCCTTTACTGTCGTTGGCATGAGTCGACGTATTCGTTATTTTCAGGGAGAGTCAGAGCTTAACTGGTTAGCCCAGCACCAGCCAGACGTCGCTAGGCAAGCGCAAAAGGTATGTTTCCTTTCAGGGTTGCTCAACTATAAGTTGACAGGGCAACTAGTGGATTCGGTAGCCTCTCAAGTAGGCTTTGTGCCATTTAACTATCAGACAAGGCAGTGGTGTGGGCCTTTTGCGTGGCAGTGGCAAGCGATTTCAGTTACCCGTGCTCAAATGATTGAAGTGGTAGAACCCGGCGAGGTGATTGCAGGGATTAGTGAGCAAGCAGCGCAAATGACCGGGCTTTTGGCTGGAACGCCTTTGATTGCTGCTGGTGCCGATAAAGCCTGCGAGACACTCACCGCAAATGGAGCGTCAGCCCACGTTGCAAGTGTTAGTCTTGGCACTGCCGCTACAATATCTGTTACCCAAAGCCAATATAAGGAAGCTTTTCGCTATTTACCAGCGTATCCTGCGGTGACAGAGAATAGCTTTATCAACGAAATTATACTACAGCGCGGTTTTTGGTTGCTTAGTCATTTCATTGAACAATATGGGGCGGCGGATAAAGCAGAGGCACAATCTTTGGGGATTCAGGTCGAAGAGCTTATCTGCCGCAGGATTGAGGATATTAAACCCGGTTGCGATGGCTTGGTGGTGCAACCTTTTTGGTCACCAGGGGTAATTTATCCCGGACCAGAGGCCAGAGGTTCTATCGTTGGTTTCACCCCAGGTCATACAAGGTTGCACCTATATCGCGCATTGATTGAAGGTATATTGTTTGGCTTAAAGCAGGGCCTTGAACGCTTAATTCGGATCGCGCCCGATGAAATAAAGGTGCTGCGGATCAGCGGTGGTGGTAGTCAGAGCGATATTGTTATGCAGATGGCTGCTGATATATTTGCCTTACCGTGCGAGCGGATACAGACTTTTGAAACATCGGGCTTGGGAGCGGCGATAGCTTGTGCTAAAGGGGTTGGGCTTTACGAAAGCATCGATGAAGGGGCTAAGGCCATGGTTAAAATTGGTGATCGGTTTGAACCAAGCAGCAATGCAAGAGCGTATCGCGATATCTATCGCACTAAAGCGGCACCGCTGTATAATTACTTAAAACCCTTTTATAAAAAATACTAAGGAATACAAAATGAAATTAGCGTTTATTGGCTTAGGTGTCATGGGGTTCCCAATGGCAGGCTTTTTGGCAAAAGCTGGCCACGAGGTCACGGTTTATAACCGTACTCAAAGCACCGCTCAGCGATGGGTCGATACTTATTCAGGTAAAATGGCAACAACACCGGCTTTAGCTGCAACCGGCGCAGATATGGTATTTACTTGTGTCGGTAATGATGACGATTTGCGCAGTGTAGTGCTAGGAGAGCATGGGGCATTGAGCGCGATGAATCCTGCAACTATTCTGTGTGACCACACCACCGCCTCAGCCGATGTTGCACGAGAATTGGAGAAATTATGCGAAGCACAAGGTGTTGGTTTTGTTGATGCACCGGTATCCGGCGGCCAGGCAGGGGCTGAGAATGGCATTCTTACGATAATGGTCGGTGGTAAGCAACAAACGTTTGACTTGGTCAAGCCTGTGATAAGCAATTATGCCCGATGTGCAGAGCTTATTGGCGACATTGGTAGTGGTCAGCTGGCTAAAATGGTTAATCAGATTTGCATCGCAGGATTAGTGCAAGGTCTGTCAGAGGGAATTCATTTTGCTAAAAACGCCAACCTGGATGTACAAAAGGTTATCGATGTTATTTCAAAAGGCGCTGCCCAATCGTGGCAAATGGAAAACCGTTATCAAGCGATGATAGATAATCAATATGAGTTCGGCTTTGCTGTTGACTGGATGCGTAAGGATTTGGGTATTGCGCTTAACGAAGCGCGCAACAATGACTCAAGTCTACCAGTGACTGCGCTAGTCGATCAGTTTTATGGTGAAGTGCAGGGCATTGGCGGGGCACGCTGGGATACTTCTAGCCTGCATGCCCGCTTAGAAAATCACAAAAAGAAATAGTGCTTATTGGCGATGTTGAGCGCGTAAAATAAGGTGACTAGCATTACCCTTAACTACAATAAAGCTTATGGAGTGTTGCGATAATTTCGCGCACTTCATTGCTCGCCAGACTATAGTAAATTGTCTGGGATTCCCTACGAGTCGATACGAGGCCTTCGCGACGCAGCCACGCAAGGTGTTGCGACAATGAGGATTGGGCTACCGGGACGATCTCATTGAGTGCCGATACCGAGAGCTCGCCTTCGTTCAATGCACACAAGGTCATTAAGCGGTGGGTATTTGCCATCGCTTTAAGCAGCGCAACCGCCTGGCTTGCGTTAGCTTCCATATCACTTAATTCAATCGCCATTATGTGCCTTCCTAGTTTGTTCTTTTACAAAAATTAAAGCGTATTATACCAATCAGATAAAGTAATTTGCCACTCAGCGGGAATAAACTTAGTCTGATTGGTATTATCACATGTTTACTATTGGGTATCCAAACATAGACCATGTTTTAAAGCCACCGGATAAATTTTTAACCTGATAGCCTAAGTTTTGCAACAAGCGGGTGGCTACGTGACCCCGTAGACCGACCTGACAAATAACGATTATGGTTTTATTTTTATTTAATAAACTCAAATTTTGGCGCAGGCTATCTAATGGAATATTTATTGAATTTTCTAGTGTACCAAGCTTTGCTATTTCAGGTTGATTTCTAATATCGACTAACTGAAGGTTGGGATCCTGTGGATCGAGCTGATCCGGGTAAACCACTGGGCTTGAGCCATTGATGGCATTGCTAGCAGCAAAAGCGGCCTGGTTTACAATGTCTTTGGCAGAGCCAAACGGCGGCGCATAGCAAAGCTCCAAGTCTTTTAGGGCGGTGATGGTGAGTTTAGCGCGCTGGGCGACGCTAATAATGTCAATTCGTTTATCGACACCTTTAGCGCCAATGGCTTGTGCGCCTAGGATCGTTTCGCTATTAGGGCAATAAAGTAACTTAAAACTAATAGGCGTGGCATTTGGGTAATATGCTGCATGGTCAGGCCCATGTACATAAGTCTTGGCGAACGGCTTTTTTTCCGCCTGCAATTGTTTTTCGGTGAGGCCTACTTGAGCAATGGATAAGTCAAATACCTTGCATATTGCAGCACCCTGCGTGTGATTGTAGGTCACATCACCGCCAAGCATATTTTCAGCAGCGATTCTTCCCTGGCGATTAGCCGGGCCTGCGAGGGGCACCAGGCGTGCTTTGTGGTCGACAAAATGACTATCTTCAACAACGTCACCAACGGCATAGATGTCAGCAATATTTGTCTGCATATAGCCATTGACTTTTATCCCACCACTTGGCCCCAAAAGGATCCCTGCTGTAGAGGCTAGATTGGTTTCCGGTTTCACACCAACGGCACTAATGAGCAGGTCACTAGACAAGGTCGTGTCGTTACTAAGGCGTAATTTAAGCTGGCCGTCGTGATATTCCACTTGCGATAATTGATGCTGGGTATAGACATTCACGCCGTGTCGAACTAACTCTTGAGTCAGCGGAGCTGCCATTTCTGCATCCACACCGGGCATGACATGGGGGGCAAGCTCAATCAGATCTACTTTAATGCCTTTCGCTACCAGCGCTTCAACCATCTCCAAACCGATAAAGCCTGCACCGACGACACAGGCTTTATTGAGGTTAGCTTGGTTGATTTGGCTAAGAATAGCGTCCATGTCTGCCATTGAACGGAGACTAAATGTTTTTGGTGTGATAAAACCGGGGATCTGAGGCTTAACTGGAGTAGCACCTGGACTAAGCAACAATTTGTCATAGCGCTCAACATACTGCTTACCGCTAGTTCGGTCAGTCACTTCAATCGTTTTTTGCTTTGGATTTATTCGGGTGACTTCTTGATTGATCCTGACGTCAACATTAAACCGGGCTTTGAACGAGCGCGGTGTTTGTAATAATAAGGATTGACGGTCTTTTATCGTACCACTGAGATGGTAAGGCAACCCACAATTGGCGAAGGAAATATGCTGCCCACGGTCAAATACTATTATTTCTGCTTGTTCATCAAGCCTTCTAGCACGCGCGGCGGCACTAGCCCCACCAGCCACGCCACCGATAATCAGAATTTTTGTCATTGTCGCTCGCTCACTTACATTATATTAGTATTACGTAATATAATGTAAATGAGCGGGTAAAACTAGTCTCAAAGGGTATTGGCATAATCAAACAACGCTTTGAGGATGTTCATCTTGCGCTGATCGCTCTGATTCTCAAGCGCTAGGCTCTCTAAGGTTAATCCATAATTGGTGCCATCGAGCGTGTCTTTTCGATAGTCATCCCATCGTTGCTGTTCAGCGAAAGACAAGGTCAGTGGATAATTTCGCGCACGGTAGCGAAAAAACATTTCATCTAGACGCTTGTCGGTAAATTCGACAGTCAAATTGCTTAGTTGTTCTGGCTCAAGCGATACGATTCGCTCCATTGCAGCCTTATCAGCGCTATTAAAAAAACCACCGCTATAAAGCATTAAGTCGGGATTCGTTTCAGGCTCTCTGGCGGAGTCTATCGAGAAAACCTCGGTGATTTTTTCACGTAAAGACAAACTGCTTTTTAGCAACTCTAGATTTTTCCGACAGAGCTGGCGGTCAATACCAAGTTCATCAGCGCGCTCGCCGCCAAGGGTCTTGGCGGGTGCAATCACCGGGCATTTGTTGATATGTATCTGTTTCAAAGGAATAGGGGATAAGTCGCCCAAGTCTGCACGTCGAGTGTACATGCGGTTTACAATTTCTTGGGCTGAGAGTTCAAACAACGGAGCCAAGTCCATATTTAGATTGACGCAGACCACACCATTCTTATTTGTTGGGTGATATACCAATGGCACAATATAAGTGGCGCAACCTTGGCTTGCCGGTATTTTAGAGCTGATATGAACCAAGGGCGTGAAATTGACTAAATCCAAATGCTTTAACACTTCGTTTTTGCGGCGAAGATTGAAAACGAAATCATATAGCTTTGGTTGTTCTTGCTTAATAAGTTTCGCCATTTCGATTGTTGCGATAACGTCTGAAACCGCATCATGCGCGCCTTCATGAGAAATGTTGTTGGCACGGGTTAATAGTTCAAGACGAAAACTGGGTGAACCATCATCATTAAGTGGCCATTCAATGCCATCTGGTCGCAATGCATAACAAGTACGTACCAGATCGATGATGTCCCAACGGGAGCAACCATTTTGCCATTCACGAGCGTAAGGATCCTGGAAATTACGATAGAGAGATTGGCGGGTTATCTCATCATCAAAGCGGATATTGTTATAACCGGCACCAACGGTATTGGGCACGGAGAATAGGCTGTTAATACTGGCAATAAACTCAGTTTCCGGCACCCCTAGTCGATTGACTTTTTGCGGTGTTAATCCAGTAACGAAACATGCTTGGGGCGCTGGGAAATAATCGTTCGCCAGGTGGCAATAAAGTTCGGTTGGTTCGCTGATTATATTGAGATCGAGATCGGTTCGTACCGCGGCAAATTGGGCTGGCCGGTCACGCCTGGTATCGGCACCCCAAGTTTCATAATCGTGCCATAA
>CAKZQF010000106.1 GCA_937139475.1 uncultured Gammaproteobacteria bacterium
AATGATTCTATTTATGGCGATCTAAACGGAAAAGGCGATTGTGCTATTAATGTCAGTATTGCTCAAGGTGCGACTTATAGTTGTAGCTTCACAGAGTTTGTCGCTGGCGATCAAGGTCAAAGCTTTACAAATACAGTGACGGCGGTTGGCAGTGATAATGAAGACGATACCGATACCGCACAAGATTCTCATACCGTGCTAGTGCTGGATGTCCCTTCTAACATTGATTTGGATAAAACAGCCAATCCAACTTCGGTGCTTGAGACTGGTGATGACACAAGTATCTTCCGTGATGTGAGATTTACTTTCGTCATAAGTGTTGATGCTGCAGGGGTCGATGATGTGACCTTCTCTAGCTTAACCGATACAGTGTTTGGCGATATTACCACGGATTGTAACTTCGGTACTGTTGCAGCACCTCAGTTCCTTCTACCTGGTTTAACCTTGTCTCCTGGAGGCAGTGACACCTGTTTCATTGACAGAGGATTACAAGGATATGATGAGGATACGCACTTTAATAAAGCAACTGTTCACGGTACAGACAGTGATGGTGCTGCATTAATGGCGATGGATGATGCAACGGTCGAATTTGATCCGTCTGCTCCGGCCTCTGATATGGACTTTGCAACCAGTCAATTAGTGGTACTTGTGATGCATAATGCCGGACTTGAAAATGTCAATTTAAGTGCGTTGACTGTTCAAGGAAACGCTATCGTTGATGGCGTAGATTACGGACAATATACTATCCGTAATAGCGCTGGTGGCTCTCATGCCGGGGTATCCTACCCAGCATGTAATATAGGTGAACCACTAGGTTACAATGGTTCAGCAACTGATACCTATAGCTGCGCATTCACTATCGAGCTCCAACCTGGAATCGAGAATGCTGACGACATTAACTTCTCGGCAGCAATAGGAAATGGCATTATTGCCACCTTTATGAATGCTGGTGGTGAAACCACTTCCAATGCCGTTGGTGTGGCAGTGCTTACCGACGAACCATAAAGGAAACGATTTGATCCTTTAAGGAGGACAATATCTTAAATAGCAAAAGGGGCGATGGTTAATACCATCGCCCCTTTTATATTGGACTGTACCTCGCTTGATTAGCTGGTGATCAGTTTATCTGTTTTTCTTTCCTTTACCGCCGCCGGTGCTACCACCAGAGGTGACAAGGCTTAGTTTAACGGTTGCGGTTGCCGTTTTATTGCCATCAGTAATTGTGTAGCTAAAACTGTCGCTGCTCTTAAAGCTCTTTGCTGGTGTGTAAAGCAAGCGACCATCACTACTGATTTGCACGTTACCTTTAGCACCTTGGCTTACTGCACTGATGTTTAGTGTGTCATTTTCTGGATCCCAATCATTGCCAAGTACGTCAATTAAAATTGGTTCTTTCGCCGCTAAGGTGACATTGTCGGTAACCGCAACAGGCGCACTATTTGCCTGAACTGGTGCCGTAATCGCATAGCTCACCATGCCACTGTTGCTATAACTGCTGTTCGCTGAATTTTCAGCATTAATAGTAATGTTATAAGTACCCTCTGTTGCACTGCTTGATGAAGTCACACTCAATGTTACAGTTTTAGTTGCGCCCGGTGCTAAATTAACGCTAGTACTGCTGGCGCTCCAACCTGCTGGTGTATCAGCATTGACACTAAAGTTTGCGGTGTCACATGCTTCACTGTCTAAACTGGTGATTGTCACGTTATAGTTAACAGTTGTACCAGCGTTTACACTGCCACTGGGTCCAGCAAGCGCAATAAATGGATTGGCCGAAACACAAGCTGGTGGCGGTGTTGATACAGTATAAGTTGCCATCGCGCTGTTACTAAGATTAGTATCTGCTTTGTTTATCGCATTAATGGCGAAACTATAAGTTCCATCGTTTGCAGTCATTGATGAAGTCACATTAAGGTTAACCGTTGCACTGCTTCCTGACGCCAATGAAACACTACTTTCGCTAGCCGTCCAACCTGTTGGAATATTGGCTGCGATATCAAAAGTAGTCACCGCACAACTATCACTATTTTGGTTGGTTATCGTCGCGTTATAAGTAACCGTTGAACCTGGGGTAACGGCGCCACTTTGAGCGTTGCTTAATGACCATAGCGGGGTAGCGACAACACAAACAGGAGCAGGGGTATCAACTACGTAGCTAACAACGCCGCTGTTGTTATAGCTGCTATCGTTACTATTTAGCGCGCTAATTTCGATATCGTAAAAGCCATCACTTGTAGTGGTTGAAGAAGCAACATTAATAGTAACCGAGCCGGTGGCACCAGGGGCCAAACTTAGGTTTTTGCTACTTGTAGTCCAACCTGCTGGAACATTTGCTGAAACGTTAAAGGTTGAATTAGCACAATCACTAGAATCATTATTAGTTACTGTTGCAATGTATGACACCGAGGTACCAGGTGCGATCCAGGCACTTTCGTTTGGTGATAGCGATAAAGATGGATTTGCTTTAGTACAGCTTTGAGCTGAGTAACTCACGTTTACGCTTACACCAGTTGCATCTGCCCACTCAGTCGTAATAGTTACGCCAGCATCAGCGTCAACGTAGCTGCTGCCCGCCACAAGCGATGCATCATCTAAATCAAAGAAGCTACTATTGGGTGTTATATCCATTAACTGGCTACTGTTGATATCTGAACCAATATTTACATGGAATAGCACACCATTGGTAACACTCTTACCCGCAAGAAAGCTATCAAAACCTAACGCCTGACGATACTCAAGGTGATACCACAGTGCTTCTCCCGTCGCGGCATCGGTACCGCGTCGTACTTTAAGCCCTTTTGCAGTGCCGCCATGAGCTGACTCGTAAGGCTCTAACAAATAGCTACCGTCAGTTTCGGCAGTGACTATTTGGCCAGAGGCTGCGTTTAGCCATCCCAAACGCTCCTTGTTAAAGGCGTTGAAGTGGCCAGTCGACTTACCCATGATGTCGAGGCTATCGCCATACTCTAACGTGGTGCAGCTATCGCTGATAGACTCGCCGTTACAGCCAATATATTTGGCGTGGTTTAGTCCAAAGTTATGACCCATCTCATGACCAATCGTCATTAGGTTTAGCTCACCATTTATCCACGAACGAGAAGGTGTACCGCCCACTGTCCCCTGGCCTCGCCAGCCACAGGCACTATTTTTTGGAAATAAATAAACGAGTCGTTTGTAGCTCGCTACATCAATACCGGCATCATTCGCCGCTAGCTGTGCATAAGAATCCATCGTACCGAAATCACAGGTCTGATTAATTGGTAGGGTCAGGTATCCGTGCACGTCACCAGTGAGCCATGTTTGGCCATAAGATGCTTCGCGGTAATAATCGCTGACTGTGCCAAATACCATGCTGTTAACTTCTGAAAGAGTCCACGGCTGCTCGGCTGAATTGTCTTGAAAATTAATTAACAGGACTAAGGTACGCTGCTCACCGATAGTGTTGGCTAATGATTGGGGCGCTGCGCTAGCTGTCGTATCGCTACCATCTAAGGCCATTACGGTCAGGCCATTTTGCTCATCACTAATCGCAAGTGAATCAACAGAATCATTATGTTTGAACAGCCAACCACGAGCTTGCACTGTTGCGCCACTTTGCAACGAATGTGATGCTTCGTGGTTAGGTAATTGCAGTGCGACTGGACCTTCATTG
Organism: uncultured Gammaproteobacteria bacterium; assembly: GCA_937139475.1. GTDB lineage: Bacteria > Pseudomonadota > Gammaproteobacteria > Enterobacterales > Psychrobiaceae > Psychrobium. Next base: position 3,653 of record CAKZQF010000106.1, read on the forward strand.
GTGGTCAGTACATGGCGTAGTTTACTTCGGCTTGGATCTTCATAATCCTCATAAACCACTTCTAACTTGCCGCTAAGTTCTTGCTTTGTTTCTAACAAAGCTTGTACTTCTGCTGGCATGCCTGCACGCACTTGCTTTGGTAGTGCTGCGCGAATGGCAGCGGCTGGATCGTGTTTCACCAATTCAGCTAAAACCGCTTGGCGTGCTTTTGTTTGTTCAACTAGCTTATTAAGCAATTGCTTTTTGTTTGCTTTGTTGGCACTGCGATAGTTACCCATTAACTTGGCTAACGCGACCGTCTTATTTTGTGCGTGCGTCCGTTGCTCCGAAGCTTTATGGTTTTTAGATCCTTCTAATGGGTTCCCCTTGGCTTGTACATTGGCTGGAAAAAGAGCCGTTAGGGTACTGATGGACACAAAAAGGCCCAACACAAGATAATTCATAAAAACCTCATCGTTAGAATTTACAGTATTAATTTTGGAGCCGTAGCTCTTCTGTGGTGATTGTTAATAGAATGGCGAGACTAGCGATAGCTAAGAGGTCGTTGAATCCAACCTTAAACTTGTTTCGTTAAAGTTTATCCTGCAATTTTATTATTTTTATATCCCTCAAATAATGTTCCATATTCACCATTGGGAAGTAATACTAAAGTCTTAGTAATTATTGCCCGTTGAGTAAGATGTCAAAATCTATGGTCAGTCAATTGATGTTGGCTAGGCTGACCTTAAATAAAAATTTGACAAAAAAAACACCCAAAAGTCGGGTGTCTTGTTTAATTCGGAAAGCATCATAACAGCACTTTTTGCTTATGAAAAGATCATTTTTTAATCAATTTTAATGTTGTTTTTAATCAATGACTTTAGCGATATTAGGTCTTTTTCTTAACTTTTTATGAACCTAAACTTAACGGAAAGTCAGTGTTAATAGGCCTTTGGGTGGTTAATTGCTTTTGCATCAAGTAATTGTGGCTAATTTTTGAGATAAATCGTTGTGTTCAATATTTGTACAGGTGGTGTTTTTGCTAAATTTATTTAGCTGATTCATTTTTTGTTCAGTTTTTATCAGGTCATTTTGACCGTTAGTTCAACAGTTTGTTGTTCATGCCAATCCTCTTTTAATTAAGAATAAAAGCTCTAAAGTTTGGAAATGTGGCTTATAGAGTAGAATTAATTTCAATATCGAGGTGGCTACAAGAAACTTGAAAACTACAAATAATTGTATACAGCAATAAATTATAAATATTAAAAAATAGGATGACGCTAAAAACTACTTTTTGTGAAATTTTCCCCAAGTATCGATTCAAAACTTCAGCGTGATATTTAGGTTTTATCGCTATAAAAGTAGTACAAAAGTAGTGGTTTTGGGGGCTAAGATGATTTAATAGCTCGCGCTATTAGAGCTCGGTTGCTTTTTCTTTCATCAAATCTTCAACTACTGAAGTTAAAAGCTTTACATCGACAGGCTTGGTTAAATGCATATTCATTCCTGCGGCAAAGCTTTTTTCAGAATCTTGCTTGGTGCTATGCGCAGTCATCGCGATAATTGGAATATTACTATCGAGTTCTTGGCGAATCATTTTGGTTGCAGTTAAGCCATCCATTTTCGGCATCTGCACGTCCATCAAGATAATGTCGTAATTTTTATTTTCAACGGCTTTAACGGCTTGTAAGCCATTTTCAACAGCATCAATTGTAATGTTTAAGTCTTCTAAAAAGCCTCTGATCACTCGCTGATTAATTAAGTTATCTTCAGCTAAGAGTAGGTTTAAATGTGCTGAGTTTGGCCGCTTGCTTAATGAAGGTTCGATTTTGCTCGGTCGAGAGGACTCCGCAGGGCGTGCTAGCTTATTTAAGCTTGCAATGAGCTGCGCAGATTTAACTGGTTTTTCCAATATGTCTGCAACAGGCGTTTCGCGGCTTTGCTCAACCGCTTCGTTCTTGTCAAAAGAAGATATTAAAATAAAGCGTGGTAAATTATCGCTAATCACCTGATTGATAATACGGATGGATTCAAAGCCATCAAGTCCTGGCATTCGCCAATCCATTAAGACAACGTCAAACGGTTCTTGCTTAGCGATTGCTAATTTTAGCATCTCTAGTGCCTGAACACCGCCTTGTGCCTGGTGCGCATCTATATTGATATTCTCCAGCATATCGAGTAACAGCGTGCGCGATGTCATGCTGTCATCAACGATTAATACTTTTAGATCACTAAGGTCGGAGGTATCAAGACTAGAATCCACTGGGCTAATCTGTTTACTCTTTTCTAATTCCACGTTAAAGCTAAAACATGATCCTTTGCCTAGCTCACTTTCGACGTTTATTTCGCCAGACATTAATTCCACAAGTTCTTTGCAAATAACCAGCCCTAAGCCAGTCCCACCATATCGCCTAGTCATTGAGTTATCAGATTGAGAGAAAGCTTTAAATAGCCGGCCTAGTTGCTCTTTGGCAATACCAATGCCGTGGTCACTAACAGAAAACTTTAAGTGTGTGATGTGCTCTTCTTGCGCTAATAGCGAAACGCGAATGGTGATATCGCCTTTCTCGGTGAACTTAATCGCATTATTTACTAAGTTTATCAACACCTGCTCAAGGCGAAGGGCATCCCCGACAAAGGCGCTAGGTACATCGCTGTCTATTATGATATCGAGATTGAGTAATTTTTCCTGCGCACTAAAGCTACAAACATCTAGTAGGCGGTTCATTGAATCACTAAGCAAAAACTCTGCCCGCTCAAGCTCAAGCTTTTGTGCCTCTATTTTTGAAAAATCTAAAATATCATTTAGTAGGGTTAATAATGACTGAGAGGAAGCATGAACCATAGCAACGTTTTCGCGCTGCTTTTCAGTCATTTTTCCCTTGAGGGTTAACTGACTAAGACCAATAATCGCGTTCATCGGTGTGCGGATTTCATGACTCATCTTAGCGAGAAAATTACTTTTCGCTTTATTGGCTGTTTCCGCATCAAATGCCAGCTTTTGCATTTGGCGTTTTACCTTCCGCGCCCTAACGGCGTAGTAGAGCATCAATATGAGCAGCAATAGAGATAATCCCAGTACCATGTCGCGTAATTGTGAATTGCGTTGTTTCTGCTCTAATTCAATTGCTTGGCGCTCTTTTTGATTTTTTAGTAATTCGATTTTCTGCTCTTGATGTTCAAAGTCTAAGCGTGCTCGATGGAAGGTTGATTTTGCCTTTTCGCGGCGCAGCGCGATGCTATCACTGATTCTCTTAAATTTTTTGTGGTGAAAAAGTGCAGACTTTAATGCGCCTTTCTGCTCATAAAGCGCAGCGAGCATTTGATGTGCTTGTTGTTGCCCGGCTTGATCTTTGTGCTGCGTAGCCTCAGGCAGCAGTGAATCGAGAATCGCGATTGCCTTATTATTGTCACCTAAGGCCTGATAAATTCTTGCTTTGAGTAAATCCGCCTGCACTTGGGCAGCGAAATAACGATTTTCAGTGGCGATAACTTTACTAACCAGAACTGTTTCTAAAGCCTTTTGTGGGTTATCTGTTAACAATTGTAACTCAGCTAATGATATATAGGCTTCGCTTACCCAAGCAGAAGATATGCTGTTTAAAACGCGAATGGAGTTGAGTAAATGTGGCTTTGCTTCATCGTATCTGCCTAACTTAACTAGCCCCTCTCCAACTGTGTATTCGGCTGTCCCCAGATATTTAGGTGCAGTGTTTACCAATGGGTGGCTAATTAATAATTGACCGTATTCTAGATACTTGGCGAAATTCTCCTGGCTTCGGTAGTATAGACTGATCCCTTGGAGTACATGCCATTCCCTTTGCGAGTTTAGTTGCTTGTGTAAGGTTAAAGCCTCCAAAAATAGGCTTAGACTCTCTTCCGGTAAATTGGTTAAGGAATACAAGACGCCTTCTAGCCGTTTAGACTCAGCTAAAGCATAGAGGTCATTAGCCTCAAGAGCATGTTTTCTACTTAATACTAGCTGTTTGTAAGCAGGGTCAAACTCTCTAGATAGTATATGTGCATAAGCTATTATATTATGTAAAGTTGCCTGCTGTGACGAGTTTGGGTGCTTTGCTAAAGTGGCTGCTACAGTTTTTGCAAGCTTTCTCGCTTGGGCTATATCTGAAACAACTAATTTTTCAATTTCATCAAGTTGTTGAGCTACATCACGATGACTCAAAGAGTCATTATCAGTTGCTGATAATTGAGTGGTGAAAAGTAACATAGTGATAAATAAGACTAACTTTAGCATTAATTGCATACCCGCTACGTTACTGAATTGTGTCTAATGAATGCTATGATTTAAAAAATATAATCATAGTTCCCTTGGTGTCGATGGATGAAGAGTCACAGCGCTTTTGTATTTCATCTGTGTTTTGGTCAACAAGCAGTTGGATATCATCTTCGCTTAGTCCAAAATCTCTTGCTGATTGCTCTGGGTTGGCTTCGTGTGCAGCCAAAGCTTCAGGATTGCTATTTAGCTCTACCATGTATTCGACGAGTAAATCTGTCATTAATTTTCCTTAATCTTTATTATTTACACTAATTCGGCCCCCTATAATAATGTAATCAAGTTATTTATCAACGGCTAATACTTCATCAATATCATTTTTAGTTAGTCCCAGTTTATCGAGCGTTGCAATATCCAAAGGTGCTTCTTGATGCGGGGGGATTACCAGTGTTGATATCGCGGTTAACTCTGCTTGAGGTAATTGTGAAAGTGGCATGCTATCGATGCGGGCGGGAAACAGCGCTAGGGTCGCTGCTTCATAAACGATAACTTGGTGGTCACTCGGGTAGTACTTCAACAGTTCATCGGTGAGCACACCAAGCCCTAGTTGGTAATTGTCTGTTTTATCCAAAGCAAGTGTATGATCGCCAACCAAGCCAATTTGCCATAAAACTAATAATGAGTA